>NZ_AJWE01000115.1:0-101041 GCF_000281145.1 Rhizobium sp. CF142
AGCGGCGAGATGAGGCGCGCTTGATTCCTGAGAGCTTTGACTACAGCAGTCTATCAGGACTCTCGAATGAGCTGAAGAATAAGCTCGACACACAAAAGCCTGCTAACATCGCTCAGGCTCTGAAAGTGGAAGGCATGACGCCAGCGGCGATTTCCCTATTGCTCGTGCACTTGCGTCGCGGTGAAGGTGTTCGTGGGCAGGTCGCATAGTCGCTGCAAGGTTTGAGAGTTTTCGGGAATGGAATTAAACGGATTGCGTGTTTCACGTGAAACACAAGAACGCCTGCAATATTTCGCAGAGCTTTTCACAAAATGGGCCAAGGCGATCAACCTTGTGGCGCCTTCGACCATGGGCGATATGTGGAACCGGCATATCGCGGATAGTGCGCAGATATTTCAGATCTCCCCTCACCCTCAAACGTGGATCGATCTCGGAAGCGGTGGCGGTTTTCCCGGTGTGATCACCGCGATCTTTCTCGCCGAACAGCAGCAAGGTTGGGTTCATTTGGTGGAGAGCAACAATAAGAAGGCGGCATTTCTGCGAACCGCTTTGCGGGAAACCGGCGCACGAGGCGAGGTACACGCTATCAGGATCGAAGATGCGCCGGTAGTAATAGCTGCTTGCGATGTTATTTCCGCCCGTGCGCTGGCCGATCTCGATAAGCTCATTGAATACGCGGCGCCATGGATGGTTGGAAAGGAAAATAATCGCGCATATTTTCATAAAGGCCGGGATTACCAACGAGAGATCCAGAAAGCACATGGCCGCTGGAGTTTTGATCTGCTAGAACACAATAGCGCTGTTGAGCAAGATTCTGTAATTCTCGAAATATCAAGTCTCCGGCGCCTGGTTTAACGAAACGGATATTGCGGCAATGGCTGGCGAACGTAATCGGATTATCACCATCGCAAATCAAAAGGGTGGCGTCGGCAAGACGACCACCGCAATCAATTTAGCAACCGCTCTCGCCGCCATCGGCGAGCGGGTGCTGATCGTCGATCTGGACCCGCAGGGTAATGCAAGCACTGGTTTGGGTATTGACCGTCGCAATCGTAAGCTTTCCTCTTATGATCTGATGGTCGGGGAAGCTGGTGTCGCTGAGACCGCGTTGGAGACGGCAGTTCCCAATCTCTTTATTGTCCCGTCGACGATGGATCTTCTCGGCGTCGAGATGGAAATCTCCCAGCAGAGCGATCGTGTCTTCAAGCTCAAAAAGGCATTGTCTTCCTCTGAGGCGGTGTCTTTTTCTTACATTCTTCTCGACTGCCCGCCCTCTTTCAACTTGCTGACGATGAATGCGATGGCGGCTGCCCATTCCGTGCTGGTACCGCTGCAGTGCGAGTTCTTCGCGCTTGAAGGTTTGAGCCAGCTTCTGGAGACCGTCAACCAGGTCCGTCGAACGGTCAATCCGCAGCTCGATATCCAAGGCATCGTGCTGACGATGTTCGATGCTCGCAATAATCTAGCGCAGCAGGTCGTCAACGACGTGCGGACTCATCTCGGTGAGAAGGTCTATCACACGCTTATCCCGCGGAATGTCCGTGTTTCAGAAGCGCCCTCATATGGCAAGCCGGCTATTCTCTATGATCTCAAGTGCGCCGGCAGCCAAGCCTATCTGCAGCTCGCATCGGAAGTTATCCAGCGGGAGCGGCAGAGACTGGCAGCTTAAAAGTGTGCATGACAGAGTAAGCGAGTTTTGAACATGAATGACGATACATCGAAAAGACGGCTTGGCCGCGGCCTCGCAGCCCTTATAGGTGAAATGGATCAGCCTGTTCCGGCCGAGGCGGAGCGGCCTACGGTCAGCGCCGACCGGATGATCCCTATCGAGTTCGTCACTCGCAATCCTCGCAACCCTCGTCGTTTCTTCGATGACGCCGAGCTTCACGACCTTGCGAGTTCGATCCGCCAGCATGGGATCGTGCAGCCAATCGTCGCCAGAACGCTCGCGCGGGACCGCTATGAAATCATAGCCGGCGAAAGACGTTGGCGGGCAGCCCAACTCGCGGGTTTGATTGAAATCCCTGTTATTATCAGGGATGTTGATGACAAGACGGCGCTGGAAATTGCGATCGTTGAGAACGTTCAACGCTCCGATCTCAATGCGCTCGAAGAGGCGCTTGGCTATGAGCAGCTCATCGCCGAATATGGATATACCCAAAATGATCTCGGTGAGATTATCGGCAAGAGCCGCAGCCATGTCGCCAATTCGTTGCGCCTGTTGAAGCTGCCCGAGCCCGTTCGAGACATGCTGGCTGCTGGAAGCCTTTCCGCGGGGCATGCGCGTGCGCTGGTTTCGACATCAGACCCCTCCGCACTCGCGCGTACAATTGTTTCGAAGGGCATGTCGGTGCGCGATGCAGAGAAGCTTGCGCAAAACGACATCAAGGCTCAGTCAGAACCACACGCGCCCGTTCAAAAGAGCCAGAAGGATTCCGATACGCTGGCTTTGGAGCGCACACTATCGGATACGCTCGGACTTGATGTATCCATCAATCACAAGGCCAGTGGCGGTCAGATTCGCATCTCCTACAAATCCCTGGAGCAGCTCGAGGAAGTCTGCCGGCTTCTGGAACGCCGCTGATCAGGCTTGGGGGCGTCTTGCCGACTGCAGTGTCGTGGAGAGCAACGTTTGCATGGCGATACTGTCTTCCAATATCTGACGCTGTCTCGTTTGCAGGACAGCTGCCTGCAGGCGCTTTGTTTCACGCGAGATGGCGCCTGCGCTCCAGCTTTTTAACGCCTGCTCTATAATCGGCTTGCGGCGGAAATGAAGATGTCTGCCCAGCGTCTGCATGATTTGCGCGGGCGGCAGTCTCTTGTCATCCATCTCCGCGCGCATCGTATCGAGAAGTTGAAATTGTCGAAGGCAAGCTTGGAGAACCAGAAAAACCGAGGTTTTGGAACTGGTGATCTTCTGCATCGCATGCAGGAAACTGTTGCTGTTGCCGCTCAATATCGCATCCACGGCATCATCGACCGAAATCGCACTGGCGTCCCCGATTATTTCGGTAACGTGATGATCATCGATCGTTCCCATGCCTCGGCAGTAGAGCGCCAGTTTGCGAATTTCGTTTCTGGAAGCAATTCTGTCGCCGCCGATCAGTCCGACGAGAGCTTGCCTGGCAGCAGGCGTTATGCCCAACCCTTCGGTGGAAAGTTCATTGTCGATCAGCGCGTTCAGCGCTCGGCCGTCGTCAGCATAGCAGGGGATGGCAACTGCTGCGCTACGCGCAGTCTCGACCGTCTTGCGTAAGGCAGATCCCTTTTTCAGGTCACCTGCTTCGATGATGATACTGGCAGCTTCAAGGGAAGCGCCAGACAGAAATGCGACAGCATCGACGAGATATTTCTCGTTCGCAGCACCCCTTACCCATATCAGCTTTTCACCGCCGAAAAGACCGATGGATTGGGCTTCATCAACCAGCCGGCCAGGCTCTTTCTGTAGATCGCCGACATCAAGCTTGGTGACAGAGAACGGATCGTTCTGATCTATGCCAGTCTTTCCAGCGATCATACCCGCGCGCTCGGAAACCAGACCGCGGTCTGGACCATAGATCAGATAGATGCGGTACAGACGCGCGGATTTCTGCAGAAACCCTTCGAACTCATGGGATTTGATTTCCGCCACGCCACCGCTCCCTTAGCGGCTGAGTGCGGCGGCGAGATCCGCTCCCACGAATTCGGCCGCCTGATTGGCTGCGCGATTTTCGGCATCACGGATGGCGCGCTGCTTTGCAAATTCCTGACTCGGGAAGTCAACTAGAGATATTGCAGAGCGGCTACCGGCCTTGATGATCTGATTGTCCTTCGTCGTCCGCAACGTATAGCTGACCGTCACGTTCGCGCGTCCTGCGCGAGACGTATCCGAGGACTGAACAAGCAAAGTATCGGCAACGTATGACGAAACTTGCATATCAACCATGTAATCCGGCTTCTCGACTTCACCGGCTCCGCGAGAAGCCAGGAAGATCAGATGGTTGCGAACTTCCTGTCCGACACGTGTACTTGCTTCGGAAAAGCCGACGGAGCCGAGCTTTTCGGTAACACCGGTACTTTCGGAATAAAGTGGCCGAACCTGGCAGGCGGAAAGAAACGCCGTGGAGACAAGGATCGTGACGATGCCGGCGCGGCGCGCAAGCTTGCGGGCGAAATCAGACGACAATGTTTACAATCCTCTGTGGAACCACGATGATTTTTTTCGGTGCTTGACCGTTCAAGACATTCTTCACTGCGTCCAATTCCAGCACGGCTTCGGTGACGGCATTCTGATCTGCGTCGCGCGAAATTGTCAATTCGGCGCGCTTCTTGCCGTTGATTTGCACGGGAAGGATCACATCGTCCTCGACGACGAGCGATTCATCAAAATCCGGCCAGGTCGTATGGGCGATTAGGTCCTTGTTGCCAAGGGTCACCCAGCATTCCTCAGCCAGATGCGGCGTCATCGGCGCGACGAGTTGGATGAGGATCTCAGCCGCATCGCGGATGGCAGCCCGATAGGCTGCATCGCCCTCACCGGCTGCGACCTTCGTCAGCGGGCCTGCCAGCGCGTTGACGAGTTCGTAAATGCGGGCGACCGCCTTGTTGAACCAAAGCCTGTCATAGTCGTTCTGGACGGCTTTCAGCGTCTTATGAGCGAGCTGAGAGATTGCGAGGGCCTCGCCGGCTTTCGCCGGCTTCGGTACCACGGTTGAGAGCACTTCAGCTGCTTCCGAAATCAGACGCCACAGCCGCTGCGTGAAGCGATGAGCACCTTCAACGCCGGCTTCCGACCAGATCACGTCGCGCTCGGGCGGAGAGTCTGACAGGACGAAGAAGCGGGCAGTATCGGCTCCATAGGAGGCGATGATATCGTCGGGATCCACGACGTTCTTCTTCGACTTCGACATCTTTTCGATCGAGCCGATGGTGATTTCTTCTCCGCCTTCCAGCAGATAGGCGCTGCGCTTCCCGTCAATCTCCTCGATGCGGATATCGGCGGGGGAAATCCATTCGCGATGCATACCGGCGCCGCGGCTATAGGTTTCGTGGACCACCATACCCTGGGTGAAGAGACCCTTGAAAGGCTCCTTGACGTCCACGTGGCCTGTCTCGCGCATCGCGCGGGTGAAGAAGCGCGAATAGAGCAGATGCAGGATCGCGTGTTCGATACCGCCGATATATTGATCTACCGGCAGCCAGCGGTTGGCCGCAGCCGGGTCGGTCGGCTGCTTCTCCCAAGGTGCTGTGAAGCGGGTGAAGTACCAGCTCGAATCGACGAAGGTGTCCATCGTGTCCGTCTCACGACGCGCATCCTTGCCGCATTGCGGGCAGGCGACGTGTCGCCAGGTCGGGTGGCGGTCCAGCGGATTACCGGGCTGATCGAAAGTCACATCCTGCGGCAGCTTTACCGGCAGGTCCTTTTTCGGAACCGGTATGACGCCGCAATCATCGCAATGGATGACCGGGATGGGGCAGCCCCAGTAACGCTGGCGGGAGATACCCCAGTCACGCAGGCGGAAATTGACCTTGCGTTCGCCCTGCGGCGCGTTGCCCAGCAGAGTGGATGACAGTTTGTCGGCAACGACCTGGAAGGCTTCGTCCGCCGTCTTGCCATCGAGGAAGCGCGAGTTGATCATCACGCCCTCGCCGTCATAGGCGACATCACCGATGGTGAAGCTTGCGGCATCGCCATCCTCGGGCATGACGACCGGCACGACCGGCAGACCATATTTGCGGGCGAAATCCAAGTCTCGCTGGTCGCCGGAGGGGCAGCCGAAGATGGCGCCCGTGCCGTAATCCATCAAGACGAAATTGGCGACGTAGACCGGCAGCTCCCAGGAAGGATCGAGCGGGTGCTTCACGCGAATGCCGGTATCCATGCCCTTTTTCTCAGCCGTCTCGAGTGCGGCAAGAGAGGTACCAGCGCGGCGGCATTCCTCGCAGAAGGCCTCGATGTCAGCATTCCTTCCCGCCGCCTCCTTGGCGAGCGGATGATCAGCGGCGATCGCCAGGAAGGAGGCGCCAAACAGCGTATCGGGACGGGTCGTGTAGACCACCACTTCGGTTTCGCCGGCAGGTGCGGTTTCCGGGACGATCTCCCAGCGGATCGTGAGGCCTTCAGAGCGGCCAATCCAGTTCTTCTGCATCAGCCGTACTTTTTCCGGCCACTGGTCGAGCGTATCGAGTGCGTCCAGCAGATCCTGGCTGAAATCGGTGATCTTGAAGAACCACTGCGTCAGTTCGCGCTGTTCGACCAGCGCGCCGGAACGCCAGCCGCGGCCGTCGATGACCTGTTCATTGGCGAGAACGGTGTTGTCGACCGGATCCCAGTTCACCTTGGACTGCTTGCGGTAGACGAGGCCCTTTTCCAGGAAGTCCAGGAAAAGATGCTGCTGCTGCTGGTAATATTCGACATCGCAGGTGGCGAATTCGCGGGACCAATCCAGCGACAGGCCCATTGCCTTCAGCTGTGCCTTCATCGAGCCGATGTTCTGATAGGTCCAGGATGCGGGGTGTACGCCGCGCTCCATCGCCGCATTTTCCGCCGGCATGCCGAAAGCGTCCCAGCCCATCGGATGGAGGACGTTATAACCGCGGGCACGCTTGTAGCGTGCCACGACGTCACCCATGGCGTAGTTGCGGACATGGCCCATGTGGATGCGGCCCGACGGATAGGGGAACATCTCTAGGACGTAATATTTCTCGCGCGGATCGGAGTTGTCGGTCTCGAAGACCTTTTCCTCGTTCCATTTCTGCTGCCAGCGGGGCTCGGCGTCGCGCGGATTGTAACGTTCGGTAGCCATGTATCAGAATTTCCGGAAAATCAGGGGAGGTTGGTCGAGACCTTCACCATGAAACCAACCAAGCGTCAAGTTTTGCGGGCGCTTCACGCGTTCGATCTTGGCTATGAGGCGATTTCGCAGAGAGAAGCCTTGGCAAGCCCACGGCAGCCCAGTAGTGCATTGCCGATGGATTTATGCCTGTTATCGGGACGGAACTATGGAACTTCAAGAGCGGTTGAAAGAAGTATGGTCCAGGATTGCTGCAGCGGTGCGGGATACGGGTCGTCCGGAACGTTCCGTGCAGCTGGTGGCGGTCTCCAAGACCTTTGAGGCCGATACCATTCGCCTGGCGATTGAAGCCGGTCAGCGCGTCTTCGGAGAAAACCGCGTTCAGGAAAGCCAGGGAAAATGGCCGGAACTGAAGGCGGAAACGCCCGGCATCGAGCTGCACCTCATCGGTCCGCTGCAATCCAACAAGGCTGCCGAAGCGGTTGCGCTCTTCGACGTGATCGAGACCATTGACCGTGAGAAGATCGCGCGCGCCATTGCCGAGGAAATGAAGCGGCAGGGCAAGGCGCTGCGTCTCTATGTGCAGGTCAATACCGGCCTCGAGCCACAGAAGGCCGGCATTGCACCTGGCGATACGGCAGCTTTCGTGAACTTCTGTCGCGATGAACTCGGCCTTGCCATTGAAGGGCTGATGTGTATTCCGCCGGCGGATGAAAATCCCGGTCCGCATTTCGCCCTGCTCGCCAAGCTCGCAGAAAAGTGCGGCGTTAAAAAACTCTCCATGGGCATGTCCGGTGACTACGAGATTGCCATTGCGTTCGGTGCCACCAGCGTGCGCGTCGGCTCGGCGATTTTCGGCACGCGTTAACAAATGGCGGAAACAATCTCTTCGAATCAGAGGATTGCTCATGATTCGAAGAGGTATCCGGTGGCCGTTGTTTGGAAAGCGATAATATTCATTAATACGAAAAAAAGTTTAAGCGGGCGGTTTTCCTGTTAATGCCCGACCGCACTTCTTTCGCGGCATTCCCCTAAGATACTTAAATTATTGAATAATTTTTACCGATTTTTCGCGCCTTTCCAAAGCCGGTTGACTGCCGCCGCAAGCCCTAACGAGAGCTTAAATTAAATTTTCCGCAAAGCTAATTGAGGAATTATTAACTATGTTGGGCGCAACCATTCGTTAACGGCAATGACCCAGCTCTCTCGGGTTTTGCATGAAGCGTCGCCGTTACCGGACTTGTCCGGATGACCCCTTTCACTTTGATTGCGGAAAACGGAACATGACAAGCATCCTCACCAACAACGCTGCTATGGCAGCGCTGCAGACACTGCGCGGCGTAAATGACAGCCTCAAGGATACCCAGGGCCGCGTCTCCTCGGGCTATCGGATCGACAAAGCTGCCGACAATGCTGCCTACTGGTCGATCGCAACGACCATGCGTTCGGACAACAAGGCTCTCGGCGCGGTTTCCGACGCCCTCGGCCTCGGCGCAGCAAAGGTCGACACCGCCTACACGGCCATGGACAACGCCATCGACGTCGTCACGGAAATCAAGGCGAAGATCGTCGCCGCCACGGAAAAGGGCGTCGACAAAACCAAGATTCAGGAAGAACTCGACCAGCTGCAGGAGCAACTGGTGAGCATCGCCCAATCGGCTTCCTTCTCCGGTGAAAACTGGGTTGCCGGCGCTTCGGGCACGAAGAGCGTCGTCTCCTCTTTCGTCCGTGACGGTTCCAATGCCGTTTCGGTCAAGATGACGGATTACGTTCTCGATGCCGGTACGCTGGGTAATGTCCTGTTCGGCATGAACAGCAACGGCACGATCCAGACGACGAGCGGCATCATCGGCACCGCATTCAACGGGACCTATGGCAACACCGTTATCGTAATGCCATCGATTTACGCGCTCGATATCACCAACTTCACGCAAGGCCAGCTCGACGGGGCGCTTTCCGGCGTCGAGCTCGTGCTCCAGGCCATGACCAATGCAGGTTCGCAGCTTGGCTCGATTTCGACCCGAATACAGTTGCAGGAAACCTTCGTCAGCGCCCTGACCGACTCGATCGACTCGGGTGTCGGCCGCCTCGTCGACGCCGACATGGAAGAAGAGTCCTCTAAGCTCTCGGCGCTGCAAACGCAGCAGCAGCTTGCAATCCAGTCTCTGTCGATCGCGAATTCTTCGGCACAGAATATTCTCTCGCTCTTCCGCAGTTAACGCCTGGCAGAAGAACGGCAACAAAAAACCCCGCCATCGGCGGGGTTTATTCATTTCAGGATATGACGATCTCAGAAGTGATCGTCTTCATCCTCGTCCTTCGGCGCTGAGCGTAGCGAGCTCAGCTTGCGGAAGACGGCATCGGCGTCGATTTCCTTTTCTTCCTCGCGCTCGTAGCTCGGCGTCAGGCGCTCGGTTTCCTGAGCAGACTGCAGCGTTGCACCGAGTTCTGCCGCGGTCGGCAGAGGACGGCCCTTGGATGCCTTTTCCACTTCCATGTCGAGATCGATCTGGCTGCAAAGGCCGAGTGTAACCGGGTCCATTGGTGCCAGGTTTGCCGAATTCCAGTGGGTGCGCTCGCGGATCTGCTCGATCGTCGACTTGGTAGTGCCGACGAGACGCGAGATCTGGGCATCCTTCAGTTCCGGATGGTTGCGAACCAGCCAGAGAATCGCGTTCGGGCGGTCCTGACGCTTGGAAACCGGCGTATAGCGCGGGCCACGGCGCTTGGATTCAGGCACGCGGACCTTCGGCTCGGAAAGCTTTAGCTTGTAGTTCGGGTTGCCTTCGGCGCGGGCGATTTCATCGCGGGAAAGCTGGCCGGTGGCGATCGGGTCCAGGCCCTTGATGCCCTGCGCGGCCTCACCATCGGCAATCGCCTTGACTTCGAGCGGATGCAGTTTGCAAAACTGAGCGATCTGGTCGAAAGACAGGGCTGTATTGTCGACGAGCCAGATGGCAGTCGCCTTTGGCATGAGCAGCTGTTGAGCCATGGATATAGTCCTTCTATCGTCCGCGCCGGTCGCGGTCCGTGGATTGTCACCACAATGTCCGGGAAATATGGCGCTATATAACCGCACTGTCGCAGAATTGCAATTCTTCAGAAATGAAATGACCTTTGTCTAATTGCCGTCATCAGACTACCTGATATGAATTGCGCAATTCGAGTCCCGGTCGCTGCGTCGAAACCATCGACCGTTGCATAGCCTTGTGAGGAGGAGTTCCCATGTCGGAGAAGATCTATCCGGTTTCCAAACCGGTGAAGACCCGTGCGCTGATCGATCGGGCCAAGTACGAGCAATGGTACGAGGAAAGCATTGAAAACCCCGATAAGTTCTGGGGTAAACACGGCAAGCGCATCGACTGGTTCAAGCCCTATACTAAGGTCAAGAACACGTCCTTTACCGGCAAAGTCTCGATCAAGTGGTTCGAGGATGGCCAGACCAATGTTTCCTATAATTGCATCGATCGCCACTTGAAGACGAACGGCAACCAGACCGCCATCATCTTCGAAGGCGACAACCCCTATATCGATAAAAAGATCACCTATAACGAGCTCTACGAGCATGTCTGCCGCATGGCGAACGTGCTGAAGAAGCATGGCGTCAAGAAGGGTGACCGCGTCACCATCTACATGCCGATGATCCCGGAAGCAGCCTATGCAATGCTCGCCTGCGCCCGCATCGGCGCGGTGCATTCCGTCGTTTTCGGTGGCTTCTCGCCGGAAGCGCTGGCTGGCCGTATCGTCGACTGTGAATCCACCTTCGTCATCACCTGCGACGAGGGCATTCGCGGCGGCAAACCGGTGCCGCTGAAGGATAATACGGATACGGCCATCCACATTGCCGCCCGTCAGTATGTGGCGGTCAACAAGGTGCTCGTCGTGCGCCGTACCGGCGGCAAGACCGGCTGGGCGCCGGGCCGCGACCTCTGGTACCATCAGGAAATCGCCAAGGTGAAGGCTGAATGCCCGCCGGTGAAGATGAAGGCCGAAGATCCGCTCTTCATCCTTTATACCTCAGGCTCGACGGGCAAACCGAAGGGTGTCCTGCACACGACGGGCGGCTATCTCGTCTATGCGGCGATGACGCATGAATATGTCTTCGATTATCACCCGGGCGATGTCTACTGGTGCACGGCCGACGTCGGCTGGGTTACCGGTCACTCCTATATCGTCTACGGACCGCTCGCGAACTGTGCCACCACGCTGATGTTCGAAGGCGTGCCGAATTTTCCGGACCAGGGCCGGTTCTGGGAAATCATCGACAAACACAAGGTCAATATCTTCTACACGGCACCGACGGCGATCCGCTCGCTCATGGGCGCCGGCGACCATTTCGTTACCCGCTCTTCGCGCGAGAGCCTGCGCCTGCTCGGCACGGTGGGCGAACCGATCAATCCGGAAGCCTGGGAATGGTATTACAATGTCGTCGGCGACAAGCGTTGCCCCGTGATCGATACATGGTGGCAGACGGAAACCGGCGGCCATATGATCACGCCGCTGCCGGGCGCGACCGATCTCAAGCCCGGTTCGGCCACCAAGCCCTTCTTCGGCGTCAAGCCGCAGCTCGTCGATAATGAGGGCAAGGTGCTGGAAGGCGCTGCCGACGGCAATCTCTGCATCACCGACAGCTGGCCGGGCCAGATGCGTACGGTCTATGGCGACCACGAGCGCTTCATCCAGACCTATTTCTCCACCTATAAGGGCCGGTATTTCACCGGTGACGGCTGCCGCCGCGACGAAGACGGCTATTACTGGATCACCGGCCGCGTCGATGACGTTCTAAACGTTTCCGGCCATCGTCTCGGCACCGCGGAAGTCGAATCCGCCCTCGTCTCGCACAATCTCGTCTCGGAAGCTGCCGTTGTTGGTTATCCACACCCGATCAAAGGCCAAGGCATTTATTGCTACGTCACGCTGATGGCGGGCAATGAGGGCACAGACGAACTGCGCCAGCAGCTTGTCAAACACGTGCGTACCGAAATCGGCCCGATTGCAGCACCCGACAAAATCCAGTTCGCACCCGGTCTGCCGAAGACCCGTTCGGGCAAGATCATGCGCCGCATCCTGCGCAAAATTGCCGAGGACGATTTCGGTTCGCTTGGCGATACCTCGACGTTGGCAGATCCGGCCGTTGTCGAAGATCTGATCGCTAACCGGCAGAATAAGGCGACGGCTTGAGTCAAAGGGCCGCTCCACTATCAGGAGCGGCCCTATTCGTCCGCGCAGAAAACCTGCGGCTTGCGGCCGCCGTCATAGGCGCGGACCAGTCCTTCCGAAAGAAGATCCTGTGCGGGATTGCGCCCATCCGCGAAGGTGACATTGGCGAGAATTCGCCCGAAATATTTGTCGCCGGCGATCTCCCTCAGCTGGATAATGGAGACGCCTGATATCATTTGTTCAAGCGCATCTCGTGCCTCGAGACCGGCCTTCCGGATTTCGGTGCATTTCGAATGGATTTCGGGCGCGTCTATGCCGCGAATGCGGACATAGACTTCCATGGTCTGCTGCGGCCAGGGTGTTGCGGCAACCAGCAGCGTATCGCCGTCAATGATCCGGATAATCTTCGCCGATATAGGTCCTTCGATTTCGTCCCGTGCCGCGAGGGCCGGCACAGACGAAAGAGACAACAGAAGAATCGAAAGCAGCTTAAGCATAATAGGAATAAATTCCGATTACGCCGCGAAGTCAATGGGAATACTTGCCTAAAAATCGATTGTACGGCCGTTGATCTCATAGTCGCCGAAACGCGAGGGCTCTGCACCTCCCCGTCCACCGATCTCCGGCGGCAGTTCAACGGGTTTAGCGTTTTTGCGGCGCTCCTCGGCTTCGGCCAGCGCACGCTTGGCGGCAGGGGAAAGCATCTTGCGCGGCTGCTCGGAGCCTTCTGGCACCGGGGTTTCCACATTATCGTTATCGGCCGTCTGCATGCTGCACTCCCGCCTGAAAATATTGAAAATGGCTGGCGAATAACCAAATCATAGTGCGTTGGCGCCAGGATTTAAAGCATCGCGCCGCAATCAAGGAGATGGAGACCTCTGATGAACCTCGTGCGTACTGCCATGTTGCTTGCCTTCATGACGGCGCTTTTCATGTTTGTCGGCTTTTTGATCGGCGGCCGGGGCGGCATGATGATCGCCTTTATCATTGCTGCCGGCATGAATTTCTTCTCCTATTGGAATGCCGATAGGATGGTGCTATCGGCCTATCGGGCGCAGGAGGTCGATGAGCGCAACGCCCCGGAATTTTACCGTATCGTGCGCGATCTCGCCCGTAATGCCGGTCTGCCGATGCCGAAGGTCTATCTCTATGACAGCCCTCAGCCGAATGCCTTTGCGACCGGCCGCAATCCGGAGAATGCCGCCGTCGCGGCCTCGACCGGCCTGCTTGCCGCCCTCTCGCCAGAAGAGGTTGTGGGCGTGATGGCGCATGAGCTTGCCCACGTCCAGAACCGCGATACGCTGACCATGACGATCACCGCCACGCTTGCCGGTGCGATCTCGATGCTCGGCAATTTTGCCTTCTTCTTTGGCGGTAACCGCGAGAATAACAACAATCCCCTGGGCTTCGTCGGCGTGCTCGTCGCGATGATCGTGGCGCCGCTTGCCGCCATGCTGGTGCAGATGGCAATCAGCCGTACGCGCGAATATTCGGCCGATAGGCGAGGTGCTGAAATCTGCGGCAACCCGCTGTGGCTGGCTTCCGCACTCGGCAAGATTGCCCGCGGTGCGGCGCATGTGCCGAACTACGATGCGGAGCGCAACCCGGCCACCGCGCATATGTTCATCATCAATCCGCTCTCCGGCGAGCGCATGGACAACCTGTTTTCGACCCATCCGAACACCGAAAATCGTATTGCTGCCTTGCAGGAAATGGCACGGGGAGGCTTCGACGTCTCGACGGCACCGGTTCGCGCTGCTAATCCGACACGCAAATCGCGGTCGGTTCCGAATACGGGTTCCGGCGGCGGTGGCTCGCAACCGCCAAAGGGTCCTTGGTCTTGAATTCAGACGGCAAGAAGAAGCCAGCTCGCAAACATAAACCTTCTGCAGAAGGCTCGGCGCCGGCGCCGGTAAAACCCGGCCTGCCGGCGCGTGCCGCTGCAGCCAAGATCCTTGCCGCAGTCGTCGACAAAAAACTGCCGCTCGATGGCGCACTGGATCACGAGCATGGAAATCCGGCCTACAAGGCGCTTGGGGAAAGCGATCGTGCGCTGGTGCGCGCCATCCTCAACACCACGCTCAGGCATCTGCCCCGCATCGACGCTGCTATTGCCTCGCTGCTCGAAACGCCGTTGCCGGAAGGTGCTCGGGCGCTTCACCATGTTCTTGCCGTCGGCGCCGCGCAGATTCTCTATCTCGACGTTCCCGATCATTCCGCCGTCGATCTTGCGGTCGAACAGGCCAATCAGGATCCGCGTAACCGCCGTTTCGCCAAGCTCGTCAATGCTATCTTGCGCCGTCTCGGCCGCGAGAAGGAGCAAATCCTTGCGGAGATTGCAGACATTCCGCCGATGCCAGCATGGTTTATCGAGCGGCTCACCAAGGCCTATGGCCGAGAAGCGGCGCTTGCCGTTTCCGAATCCCAGCTTGAGCCGGCTGCTATCGATCTCACCGTGAAATCCGATGCGGTTGGCTGGGCGGAGCGTCTGAATGGCGTCGTTCTTCCGACCGGCGGCGTGCGACTTGCCGCGTTCGAAGGCAGCATTCCTTCGCTTGCCGGTTTTGAAGATGGTGAGTGGTGGGTTCAGGATGCGGCTGCCAGCATCCCTGCAAAACTCTTCGGCGATCTCAGCGGCAAACGTGTTGCCGATCTCTGCGCTGCGCCGGGCGGCAAGACCGCACAGCTCATCCTTGCCGGTGGCAAGGTGACGGCGATCGACCAGTCCGAAAATCGGCTGAAGCGCTTGCGCTCCAATCTGGAGCGGCTTGGCCTCGAAGCTGATACGATTGCGGTGGATCTTACGAAATTCGAACCGTCGGAGCGTTTCGACGCGATTCTTCTCGATGCGCCGTGCTCTTCGACAGGTACGACGCGCCGGCATCCCGACGTGCTCTGGACGAAAGGCGTCGAGGATATCGCCAAGCTCGCAGCACTGCAGGAGCGTCTTCTGCGCTATGCTATTACCCTGCTGAGCCCCGACGGCGTGCTCGTCTTTTCCAACTGCTCGCTCGATCCGCAGGAAGGCGAAGAGGTCGTGGCCCGTGTTCTCAAAGATGTGAAGGGCGTTGAACGGGTGCCGATCGATGCCGCAAAATGGCGCGGCATGGAGCAGGCCATTACACCGCTGGGCGAGTTCCGCACACTTCCTACAATGCTGGATATGCCTAATGGTTTTGCGTCGGGCCTCGATGGCTTCTACGCTGCGGTGCTCAGACGCATCTAAGTTCTATTATATTCCAACTTCATCACAAAATAATACATCGTGGCTAATGAAATCGGTTTTGATTCATCTATTCTTAACCACGAGGGGCAATAGACAATTGATATGCAGTCCGGTCGGCGTCTTGCGAGCATGTATGTTCGGGAAGCTTGGCGGCGCGGTACGCGCCGTGCCGCACTTCTGCGCTTGCGTTTCTTCCGCCATGCCATACCGGTGCCGGAACGCCTGATCGTCGCGCCGACGGATCTGAGAGGCATCGATTCACACGTCGCCGAAGAAATCATGGACGGCCGGTTTCCGCTTGCCGGGCGTATGTTGGAAACCGGCGGCAAATCCCCCTTCACGTTGACCCTTCCCTCGCGCGCTTTTGCGGTCAGGCTTCATAGCTTCGGCTGGCTGCGGCATATGCGGGCCAACAAGAGTGAGCGCGGTTCGGCCGTTGCCCGCGTGATCGTCGATAGTTGGCTCTCGATCCACGGGGGCCGGATCGAAGGCATCGCCTGGGAGACCGACGTCGTCTCGCAGCGTGTCATCGCCTGGCTGGCGCATTCTCCGGTCGTCCTGCAGAACGCCGATCGCGGTTTCTATCGCCGCTTCATGAAGTCGCTTGCCTTCCATATCGGCTATCTGCGTCGCATGGCACCCTATTCGACGGGTGAAGTCCGCTTCCGCCTCCGCATCGCGCTCGCGACAGCTTCTGTCGCCATGCCGGTGCGTGCCTCGACAGTGCGGCGGGCAGCCCAAGCGCTCGACCGTGAATTCGATAGCCAGATTCTGCCTGACGGCGGGCATATCTCCCGCAATCCACGCGTCGGGCTTGAGCTGCTGCTCGATCTGCTGCCGCTCCGGCAGACCTACGTCAATCTCGGCCACGACCTGCCGCAGAAGCTGATCTCCGGTATTGACCGAATGTACCCTGCCCTGCGCTTCTTCCGTCATCAGGATGGGGATCTTGCCCTCTTCAACGGTGCGACATCCACGCTGGCAGACGAGTTGATGTCCGTGCTGCGCTACGACGAGACTGCGGGCCAGCCATTCAAAGCGCTACCGCATTCCCGCTATCAGCGACTTGCCGCCGGCAAGACGGTGATCATTGCCGATACTGGGCCACCCTCGCCCGCCTGCTTCAGAACAGCCCATGCGGGCAGTCTCTCCTTCGAAATGTCCTCCGGCCGCTACCGCTTCATCGTCAACTCGGGATCGCCGAAATTCGCAGGCCAACGTTATGTCCAGATGGCCCGCACCACGGCTGCCCATTCCACCGTGGTCCTGAACGATACGTCCTCCAGTCGGTTCTCTCCCTCGGCTTTTCTGGCCCATATGATGACGGAGCCGGTGGAAACGGTTGCCGCCGAGCGCGTGGAGACCGAGGATGGCCGTGAAGGCATCAAGGCGAGGCATGACGGCTATCTCGATGCTTTTGGTGTCATCCATGAGCGGGAGCTGACGCTGAACGCTGCTGGCTCCATCGTGACCGGCATGGATCGTTTTGTGACTGATGACCGGTATCACAGCGAAGGTCCGCTACGGGCGGTTGCTCGCTTCCACATTCATCCCGCCATCGTGCCGCGGCAGAACGATACGGAATCCGTGCTGCTGACGGCGCCGGATGGCGAAAGCTGGTTGTTTTCCTCTCCCGGCAACGAAGTGCTGATCTCGGAAGATATTTTCTTTGCCGACAGCGCTGGTATCAGCAGCTCGGACCAGATCGAGATCGATTTCGATTTGGCGGAGAAACCTGAAATTCGCTGGTTTTTATCGCGCAAGGGCTAGCGGCTGTTTGCGCCGGCTCCAAGCTGTGCTAACGCGGCCCCATCAAGCGTCCCTTGCCCGGATGTCTCCCAAAGCCCGAACGGAGAAGGTTCATGGCCGTCATTTCCAAGAAAATCCCTGCCCCCGACAAGGTCGAAGTCAAGACCGCGCTGCTTTCTGTTTTCGACAAGACCGGTATCATAGAACTTGCCCGTGCGCTTTCGGCGCGTGGCGTGCGCCTGCTGTCGACCGGCGGCACCTACAAGGCGATCGCGGCCGCAGGACTTGCCGTGACCGACGTTTCCGAAGTGACGCAGTTTCCGGAAATCATGGATGGCCGCGTGAAGACCCTGCATCCCAAGGTGCATGGCGGCCTGCTGGCGATCCGTGACGATGCCGAACATCTGGAAGCCATGAAGGTACATGGGATTGACGGCATCGACCTGCTGGTCGTCAATCTCTATCCCTTTGAGGATGTTCGTGCGGCCGGCGGCGACTATCCGACGACGGTCGAGAATATCGATATCGGCGGCCCGGCAATGATCCGCGCTTCGGCCAAGAACCATGCCTATGTCACCGTCATCACCGATCCGGCCGACTATGCCGAGCTGATCGAGCAGCTTTCGGGCGATGCCGGCAAGACGGCCTATGCGTTCCGCCAGCGCATGGCGGCCAAAGCCTATGCCCGCACTGCCGCCTATGACGCCGCCATCTCCAACTGGTTTGCCGAGGCGCTGTCGATCGATACGCCGCGTCATCGCACCATTGGCGGCGTGCTGAAGGAAGAGATGCGCTACGGTGAAAACCCGCACCAGAAGGCCGCCTTCTACGTGACAGGCGAAAAGCGCCCGGGCGTTTCGACAGCCGTCCTGCTGCAGGGCAAGCAGCTTTCCTATAACAATATCAACGATACCGATGCGGCCTATGAGCTCGTTGCCGAGTTCCTGCCGGAGAAGTCGCCGGCCTGCGCCATCATCAAGCACGCCAATCCCTGCGGTGTCGCGACCGGTTCAACGCTTCTCGAAGCCTACAAGCGGGCGCTTGCCTGCGATTCCGTTTCGGCTTTCGGCGGCATCATCGCACTGAACCAGACGCTCGATGCGGCAACGGCCGAAGAAATTATCCAGCTCTTCACCGAGGTCATCATTGCACCTGACGTCACCGAAGAAGCCAAGGCAATCGTCGCACGCAAGCCGAACCTGCGCCTGCTTTCAGCCGGCGGCCTGCCGGATGCGCGTGCGGCCGGCATCACTGCCAAGACCGTTTCCGGCGGCCTGCTCGTCCAGAGCCGCGACAACGGCATGGTCGAGGATCTGGAACTGAAGGTCGTCACCAAGCGTGCGCCGACGGCCCAGGAGCTCGAAGACATGAAGTTCGCCTTCAAGGTCGGCAAGCATGTGAAGTCGAATGCCGTCGTCTATGCCAAGGACGGCCAGACCGCAGGTATCGGTGCCGGCCAGATGAGCCGTGTCGATTCCGCCCGCATCGCGGCGCTCAAAGCTGAGGAAGCGGCCAAGGCGCTCGGTCTCGCCGTTCCGATGACACATGGTTCGGCAGTCGCCTCCGAGGCGTTCCTGCCCTTCGCCGATGGCCTGTTGTCGATGATTGCTGCCGGCGCCACCGCCGTGATCCAGCCGGGCGGCTCGATGCGCGATCAGGAAGTCATCGACGCGGCAAACGAACACAATGTCGCGATGGTCTTTACCGGCATGCGCCATTTCCGCCATTAAGCGGAGCAATGGATATCCCCCGGCTTTGCGGCCGGGGGAATTTGTCAGGCGCGATCTGCCGGATAGGGCGTGCGGATCAGCAGCACCAGGCCTCCGGCCAGGAACAGGATCAGCGTCGACATGCCGAGATGCGCCGATCCGGTCAAATAGGTCACGATCGAAAACAATAGCGTTGCCATGAAGCTCGTGGCGCGGCCGGACAGCGCATAGATGCCGAAATAGCGGCCGGCTTCTTCGAGGCTGACGCTGCGCGCCAGATAGGAGCGCGACGAGGCCTGCACCGGGCCAAAGGCAAGACCGATCAACAGGCCATAGAGGATATAGGCTTTTTCTGCCATCGTGCCGAAAAGCCCACCGCTATCGGCGGTCGAAAGCGGCATCAGTCCGAAGAAAGTGTAGCCCGGGCCGGTGGAAATAATCCCGATCGTGGCCAGCAACAGCATGGTGAGGCTGATGATGACAGTCACCTTCGAGCCGATTCCCCTGTCGACGCGTCCGGCAATCAGGCAGCCGAGGATCGCCACGATATTGAGGATGATCCCGTAGATGCCGATCTCGATCGTTGCCCAGCCGAACATGCCGGCTGCGAAGGCGCCGCCAAGGATCAGCAGGCCGTTGACGCCATCCTGATAGATCATGCGGGCGACGAGGAAGGTCAGGATAGCGCGGCGCGTCTTCAGTTCGCCGAGCGTGTTTCGCAGTTCCTTGATGCCGAAGCGCACGGCAAAGCCGAAAGGCAGTCCCTTGCGGGCATCCGGTGTGAAGAAAAACATCGGTAGGATGAAGATCAGATACCAGACGGCCGAAATTGGACCGGTGACGCGCGCATCCTCGCCCGTATGAGGATCGAGACCGAAAAGCGGATCGAGGCCCAGAATGGTCTTGCCGCTTTCCGGGCTGCCGGCCAGCAGCGCCACGACGGCGATCAGCACGATCATGCCGCCGAGATAGCCAAGACCCCAGGCGGTGTTGGAAAGCTTGCCCACCTCATCCTTGCTGACAAGGCGCGGCATCATGGAATCGTTGAATACGATCGAAAACTCCGCCGAGATCGAGGCGAGGATCATGAAGATGACGGGATAGATAATTGGCGAGCCCGGTGCCGCAAACCAGAGGCAGCAGAGGCTGACGATCTTGATCACAGCGAAGAAGGCGATCCAGGGTTTGCGTGCGCCTGACTGATCGGCAATGGAGCCCAGTATGGGAGACAGGATGGCGATGATAACAGAGGAGATTGTCGCCATATTGCTCCACATCGTCTGCGCGGAGACGGGATCGGCCGTCAGCCGCGAGACGAAGTAGGGGCCGAAAATGAAGGTGGTGACCACGGTGAAGAAAGGCTGGGCTGCCCAATCGAAGAGCATCCAGCCCCATATGCCCTTCTCCGTGGCTTTCGGCGGCTGCGTTCCTGTCCAGTCAATGCGATTCAAGCGTCCGCTCCTTTTTGGGGCGGACTGTCTCATCTCGCCCGGTCGCGCGCAAGGTCGGTCAGGATGCCTGCGGCAACAGTGATGCGGGCGAGGTTCGGATCGGCACCGTCGCTGAGGCTCGCAAGCTCCTCGACGATCCGGTTGATGCGGATCCTGTCCTGCGCATGCCAGGCCTGAACCGGCTGCTTTTCCTTGCCGTGATCTGAAAGTGCCGAGATCACGATATCGCGACGGGCGCTGGCGATCTGGTCGATGCTGCGGGCAAGTGCGAGGTTTTCATAGTGGTCCGACGTAATGATGCGGTTGCCTGCAGCAAGCAGCCGACCGACACGGAAGGTCCGGGTGACGGCAAAGTAGTTTTCGGCCGCACGCGGCAGCGCCTCGCCGGTCCGTTCAGCGATCTGCATGATTTCCGGCACGAGGGCAAGGGTCGGCAGGGCTGCAATTTCGGCGGCCAGTTTTTCCGGCAGGCCGGCCTGCTGGTACTCCTGCTGGCGCGCTGCGACTTCGGCTGCCGCCTGTTCGGCAAAGGCGGGTTTGAGCTTTTTCAGGGCAGCCTGCAGCCGGCTAATGATTTCAGCCATCCCACCTCGGGTCATGCCGGTCTTCAGCAGCAGACGCGTCAGCACGGTGAAGCTATTCGTGATCTCCTCGTAAATCCGGTTCTGGACCTCGCCGGAAACCTTGTTGTCCAGGGCATCGGTTTCGGCCCATAGCCGGTTGAGATCAAAGCCGTCACGGGCGACGATCGCAGCGCGTACGGCCTCAGGGGCAGAGGCCGCGGTCGCATCCATCATGCTCACGGCAAAGCCCGGCCCGCCGCGGTTGATCGCCTCATTTGCGAGGACGGTCGCGACGATTTCCCGCTTCAGCCGGTGAGTGTCGATGTCGGATGCGTTCGACTTCTGCATCTTGGCCGGGAAGTAGTTGAAGAGCGTGCTGACGAAATATGGATCATCAGGCAATTCACTGGCGATCAGCGCGTCGAAGAGCACGATCTTGGCATAGGAGAGCAGCACGCCGATCTCGGGGCGCGTCAGCGGCCGTCCGGCCGTGTAGCGTTCGGACAGCGAGGCGTCGTCAGGAAGCGTCTCGACCTTGCGGTTCAGTTGTCCGGCCGCTTCCAGCACGCTCATGAAACGGCCGAGTTCCAGGCCGTTTGCCGTTCCCTTGCGGGATGTCAGCGAGATCGCCAGGGACTGCAGGTAGTTGTTGCGCAGCACGAGGCCGGCCACTTCATCGGTCATGCTGCCGAGAAGCTGGTCGCGCTTTGCCCGGCTGAGGCGCTGTTCATGCATGGCGTTTGCCAGCGCGATCTTGATATTGACCTCGACGTCCGACGTGTTGACGCCGGCAGAGTTGTCGATAGCATCGGAATTGCTGCGTCCGCCCTTCAGGCCATAGGCAATGCGGCCCTTCTGCGTGACACCGAGATTGGCGCCCTCGCCGATTACCTTGGCGCGCACTTCGTCGGCCGTGATGCGGATCGGATCGTTGGCGCGGTCGCCCACTTCCGCATCGGTTTCCGACGCGGCCTTCACGTAAGTGCCGATGCCGCCAAACCAGAGCAGGTCGACCGGGCTCTTCAGGATTGCCGTCATGATCTCGAAGGGCGTGGCGACCGCCTTGTCGATGCCGATTGCCGCTACAGCCTCCGGCGTCAGCGTAACCGACTTTGCCGAGCGTGAAATGATCATGGCGCCTTTCGAAAGCACGGACTTGTCGAAGTCCTGCCAGCTCGAGCGCGGAAGGTTGAACAGGCGCTGGCGCTCACGAAGCGTCTCTTCCATATCCGGGTCGGGGTCGATGACGATGTCGCGGTGATCGAAAGCGGCGACCAGCCTGATCTTCGGCGAAAGCAGCATGCCGTTGCCGAAAACGTCACCCGACATGTCACCGACGCCGGCAACCGTAAAGGGTGTCGTCTGGATATCGATGTCCATTTCGCGGAAGTGGCGCTTCACCGTTTCCCAGGCGCCGCGGGCGGTGATGCCCATCTTCTTGTGGTCGTAACCGGCCGAGCCGCCTGACGCAAAGGCATCGTCCAGCCAGAAGCCCGCTTCCTGGGCGAGTGCGTTGGCGGTGTCGGAGAAGGTTGCCGTGCCCTTGTCGGCAGCGACGACGAAATAGGGGTCATCACCGTCGAGACGCACCGTATTGTCAGGCGGGAGGATATCGGCGCCGGAGATGTTGTCAGTGATGGAAAGCAGCGTACGGATATAGGTCTTGTAGGCTTCACGACCTGCGTTGAAGATCTCTTCGCGGCTGCCACCGACCGGGAGTTTCTTGGGATAGAAACCACCTTTTGCGCCGACGGGCACGATCACGGCGTTCTTGACCTGCTGCGCCTTCACGAGACCCAGAACTTCGGTGCGGTAGTCCTCGGCGCGGTCCGACCAGCGCAGGCCGCCACGGGCGACGCGGCCGAAGCGCAGGTGCACCCCTTCTACTTCCACGCCGTAGACGAAGATTTCGCGGAAGGGCTTCGGTTCCGGCAGGCCATCCACCAGGTGCGGGTCAAGCTTGAAGGCGAGCATCGCCTTCGGTGTCCCATCGGCATTGCGCTGGAAATAATTGGTGCGCAGCGTTGCATCGACGATGTTGACATAGCGGCGCAGGATACGGTCGTCATCCAGGCTAGGCACGTCGGCAAGCTCGGCTTCGATTGCCTGATGCAGTTCGGCAAGCTTCTTGATACGCGCCTTTTCCGACAGTTTGGTATCGAGCGTGTCGTGGAACAGGCGGAAGATCGAAGCAGCGATAACAGGATATTTGTCGAGGGTGGTTGCGATATAATCCTGCGAATAGGCGATGCCGGCCTGGCGTAGATAGCGCGCATAGGCGCGCAGCACACTAACCTCTCGGGCCGAGAGACCGGCCGACAGGATCAGCCGGTTGAAGCTGTCATTGTCGATCGTGTCGCTGAAGGCTGCGACGAAGGCTTCTTCGAGCGGTGCGCCAAAACGTGCGAGGTCAATGTCCGCACCGCTGCGAGCCTCGAGTTCCATGTCGTGCAGCACGACGATGTTGATGGCGCTGTCGGCGGCCGGAACTTCGATATCGAAGGTCCGTTCGCTCAGGACGTTGAAGCCGAGGTTTTCGAGTAGAGGCACGCGGCGCGACAGCGGCAGCTGCTCGCCGCTATGGAAGATCTTCAGCGACAGGATGCGGCCGCGCTCATCGTCCTGGCGATAGTAGAATTCGATGCGGATCGGCTCGCCGGCGGCGCATGCGGCGATGTCGGGCAGATCGCCGATCGCTTCATCCGGCGTGAAGGCTTCCTGGAAGGCGTTGCTGACGCCGAGCTTCGGCGCCTTGGGGCCGGCGAGCATCTCGAAGCGGCTGTCCCAGCGCGCGGTGATCTGGCGGATCGTCTCCTCGAGCTTGGACTGATGGATGCGTGGCGTC
Organism: Rhizobium sp. CF142; assembly: GCF_000281145.1. Lineage (NCBI taxonomy): Bacteria > Pseudomonadati > Pseudomonadota > Alphaproteobacteria > Hyphomicrobiales > Rhizobiaceae > Rhizobium > Rhizobium sp. CF142. Next base: position 23,477 of record NZ_AJWE01000115.1, read on the forward strand.
TTACCGCCCGAGCGGCCGATGATGAAGTGAACGCGAGCCACCCCACCTTCCGGGAAGGCCGGATAATAGGCGGAAACACGGCCGTCATAGACGGTTTTCAGATAGGCACCGATGCGTTCACGCACGATCGAGTCATATTCCTCGCGCGGCACGAAGATGATGACCGAGACGAAACGGTCGAAATGGTCGATGCGCGGCAGCACGCGTACGCGCGGGCGATCGGCGAGATCGTTGATCTGCTCGGCGAAGGTCGCAAGCAGCGGGGTATCGATCTGGAAGAGATCGTCACGGGGATAGGATTCCAGAGTGTTGTCGAGCATGCGGCCCGAGTGGCTCATCGGGTCGAAACCGAAATGCTCCTTCACCTTTTCGATCTTGGACCGCAGCAACGGAATTTCGCTGGCAGAGGAAGTGTAGGCAGTCGAGGTGAACAAGCCGACGATGCGGAGTTCCCCCGTTACGTTGCCCTGTGCGTCGAAGCGCTTTACGCCGACATAATCCATGTAGGCGCGGCGATGGACCGTGGATTTCACATTGGCTTTGGTGACGATCAGGAAGTCGGGACCATCGAGAAAGGCGAGAATTTCCGGCGTCGTCGTCACGGCGTCCTTGCCGGTGCGCAGAACAAGAACCTCGGGGTTGGAGAGAATGCCGAGGCCTGTTCCCTTGTCGCGTTCGACCTTGGAATCGGGACCCTTGCCGGAATAGACGTAGTCGCGCATGCCGAGGAAGGTGAAGTTCTCGTCGCGCAGCCAAGTCAGGAAGGCGATCGCCTCGTCGCGGTCGGCCTTCTTGCGGCTGGCGTTGTAATTCGAAAGCTCTGAAATCACCTCATCGACGCGGGCAAGCATCGGCTTCCAGTCGGAAACGGCAAGCTCTACCTGCTCGAGCACTGCCTTGATCCGCTTGATCAGGTCGGCGGCCTGGGAGGGGCTGAGCGGCGAAATGTGAAGCTGGATGTGGCTGACCCGCTTTGCCGGGTCGCTCGGCACGTCGGCGGAATAGAGTTCCGGGGCCTTGCCGTCTTCCAGGATCAGGATCGGATGAACTGCCATGTAGATGTCGCGGTAGGTGCTGGTCACCTCACCCATGACGGATTCGTAGAGGAAGGGCTTATTGTGATCCGTCACCGAAAGGATGGAGATTGCAACGCCATCGGGCGTGACATCGGCGACCGTGTCGATGCTGACGCGCGGCACCTTGCCGTTCCAGGCGCCGAGCTCGGCTGCCGAGTGTACGGCGGAAAGCGCAAGCATTTCTGGCGTGTAGAGTTCGAGGTCGTCGCCGCTTGCGCGGCCGAAGAGGATTTCGGGATCGAGATGGGGCTCGCCGGTCGCGGCCGCGATCTTGCGCGCGCTCTCGATCTGCTTTTCCCGTTTTGGATTGTTTCTGGTGGCCATGGATCATCCCCCCGATTGTTTTGATGTGGGCAAGGTAGCAGAAGGTTCTTCGAAAGAATCCTTAAAAGAGGGCTTCGAAAAGTAGTTTTCGTGCTTTTTTGGCTATGCTGGCGAGAGATTTCGAAAGCGTTTAGGTCGTTTTATGCCGATGGACGGCAAAATCACTTTATCCGGCTTTTCCGTCCCGCCGCACATTTCCACGCTCGCGTGAAGAATGGTTGACAGCGCCTCGTCAAAAAGATCATCAACGGCGGTCGAAATTCGGATTCGGATGCCATGTCGGAAAACGCAGCGGGCGCAGTCATCGTCATCTCCAGCCATGTCGTGCGCGGGTCGGTTGGAAACCGTGCTGCGGTCTTTGCGCTGGAAACGCTTGGCCATCAGGTCTGGGCGCTGCCGACGATCGTTCTGCCCTGGCATCCCGGCCATGGCCGTTCGACACGGCTGACCTTCGCCGAGGCCGATTTCGAGGCGGCGATCGACGACCTCATTCGTGCGCCGTGGATCGGCGAGGTCAAGGCCGTCTTGTCAGGCTACTTCGGCAACGCAGCCCAGGCCCACTCCGTCGCGAAACTCGTCGCATCCTTGCGCGAGAAGAATCCGGAGCTGCTCTATGTCTGCGATCCGGTGATGGGCGATCTCGGCGGCCTCTACGTGCCGGAAGCGACAGCCGAGGCGATCCGTGACCATCTGATACCGCTTGCCTCGCTCGCAACGCCGAACCGATACGAACTTGCCTGGCTTTCAGGCGCGGCACTCGATGACAACAACGCGGTCATGGAGGCCGCACTTTCGCTCGGCCCCTCGCGCATGCTGGTCACATCGGCGGTGCCGATGATGGCGGGCGGCACCGGCAATCTCTATCTCTCCGGAAGGCATGCCCTGCTTGCCGAACACCGTGTCGTTGAAAACCCACCAAATGGGCTCGGCGACCTGCTTGCCGCCCTTTTTCTCTCTCGCCTGCTTTCGGGAATGGAGGATGAAAAGGCACTGCAGCTGGCGACCGCCAGCGTGTTTGAGGTGCTGGCGCGTGCCGTCAAGCGCGGCAGCAACGAGCTGATGCTGGCAAGCGATGCCTCCAGTCTTTCGACGCCCATGGCAATGGTGCAGATGCGTCACCTCGTCCATCCTGCCCAGCGGCGGAAAAAATAGGTCTCATGCTTTTGCAGCGCAGCAGTTGATCTTGGCTCACGCGCGCGCTAATCCAGAGATATGATGAGCTTCCCTAACTCCCTGCTGGACGGTTATCGCAACTTCATGAGCGGGCGATATGCCGATGCCCGCGACCGGTATCGGCAGCTTGCGGAAAACGGGCAGAACCCGACGACGCTCGTTATTGCCTGTTGCGACTCGCGCGCGGCTCCCGAACTGATCTTCGATGCAGGGCCGGGCGAACTCTTCGTCATCCGCAACGTCGCCAATATGGTGCCGCCTTATGAACCGGATGGCCATTTCCATTCCACGTCGGCAGCGCTCGAATTCGCCGTGCAGGCGCTGAAGGTCAAGAATATCGTTGTCATGGGCCATGGCCGCTGCGGCGGTATCCGCGCAGCCCTCGATCCCGATGCCGAGCCTTTGTCATCTGGCGATTTCATCGGCCGCTGGATGTCGCTCGTTCGCCCTGCCGCCGAGCAGATTGGCAGCAATAACGTCATGACGCCGGCCGAACGGCAGACTGCGCTGGAGCGAGTCTCCATCCGTAATTCGATCAACAATCTCAGATCGTTCCCTGATATCAAGGCGCTCGAGGAAGAGGGCAAGCTGGAGCTTCACGGCGCCTGGTTCGATATTTCGACCGGCGAGCTCTGGGTGATGGATTCTGAGACACTCGATTTTATCCGTCCCGAAATCTAGGGATAGACCGCTTTATCAGTTTTTTAAGATATTCCACTAGGCTGCGCTTGCAGGCAGCATATGCGCGTGGATTAGTCATGAATTTCGAAGTGCTGAAATTCAAGAATATCAGAAGGGCAGTACTGGCTGCCATTCTGCTGCCCTTCGTCTTTATGATCGCCGAAGGAGTGGTGTTGATCCGCTCCTCGCTCATGCAGTACCGCGCGCTCGAAAATGACCATCTCTTTGCCGATGTTCTTGCTCGCGGAGGATCGATTGCTGCCAATGAGATTCTGGCGGAACTCGTCGCGACGCGAACCTACATCAACAATCCGGACGAGATGACCAGGGCGGCCATGATGGAAAGGCGCAGCGCGCTCGACAGCGAACGCGCGCGTTTCAACGCCAGCCTCCCGCCCGTTGAAACGCTCGATCTCGGTCTGCAGTCGCAGCTTTCCGATCTGCGCCTTGCTTACAGCCGTATCGTTGCGGCGCGTTCGGCGGTCGATCGAGGTTATTACGGTAAAGGCGGCAACCCCGTTCATATCTATGGTCAGGCCGGATTGAAGCAGCTTGGTCTCGTCTCGTCGCTTTCGTCGAGGATCCATGATCCCGTGTTGATGCGCAAATCCAGCGAGTTGATGAGTATCCTGCTGACCTATTACGGTGAGCGGCTGATCGGCAACCTTGGCCAGCGTTATTTCGACCAAACCGACTTTTCCGCCATGTCCCACGAGCAACTCGTTCAAGGCGAAATGATGCTCGGTAACGGCATGGATCGCCTGCGTTTTCATTCTTCCTCGCCTGTCGTCCGGGAGATTCTTGCCTATAGGGCTCAGCCCGACGAGGTCTGGGCCGATACATTCACGAAGGCCATGGTTTCGGGTGCGCTACGGCCGGACAAGGCGATCCGAGACAAATGGATTGGCATCCAGAACGAGCGGCTGGATTTCCTGCGGCAGAAAATCGCCTCCGTCACCGATGATATTCATGTGACCGGACAGAAGCTGTCGATACGCTCGCACATTCACATGACGGTCGTGCTTGCGTTGTCATTCGGACTGGTGCTGCTCGTTGCCCTTATTGTGGCGCTTGCTGTTCGGGGCATCCGTCTCGTCGCCCGTGTCACCGAAGAGCGTGAACTGCTCATCAACGAGCTGCGCAACGCTGCCCAAACCGATCTTCTGACAGGCCTTTATAATCGCCGTGGCTTCGAGGCTGCCGCTTTAGCGCTTCTGATGCAGGCTGAGTATGGATCACGCTGGATTTCGGTCGTGCTGTTCGATCTCGATCACTTCAAGAAAATCAACGACGTGTATGGCCATGACGCCGGCGATATCGTGCTGAAGCACGTAGCCGGCATCGCACGGGAAAGCTTCCGCTCCTTCGATCTGCTGGTGCGCCACGGCGGCGAGGAGTTCATGGCGCTGCTGCCGGATTCGACACCTGAGGATGCGGCCATCGTTGCGGAACGTGTCCGGTTGGCCATCGAGGCTGCTGACATCGCGCTGCCGAGTGGTGAGCATCTGCGGGTTACGGCAAGCTTCGGCTGTGCGGGGCGTGCAAATGCCGTAAGCAATCGCAATTTCGATGATCTGGTGAAGCGCGCCGACCTGGCGCTCTATGCCGCCAAGGCCTCGGGACGCAATTGCGTCGTTGCCGGGCCGATTGTTCCTGTTGCGGCACCGCAGGAAGAGCGGCGCAAGGCTGCCGGCGGAACCCACGATCTCCGCAGTTGAAAAACGCCGCATTCGCATGCGGCGCTCGTATCATTTTCCTATTGAACGTCTGTTCAATTGCCGTCGATCTGCTGACCGATATAGGCGATTGCCTGCTGATAGACCGTTGCGGCATTCCAGCCCTGGATGGCGACGAAGTTCGGCTCGCCCGGCTGGTAACCGGCGCCGGCGCGCCAGCCGTGACCCCTGAGGAAATTGGCAGTCGAGGCCAGCGCATCAGCGCGGGAGCCGACCATATCGACGCGGCCGTCGCCGTCGCCGTCAGCGCCGAAGCTTACGACGTTGCGCGGCAGGAACTGCGTCTGGCCGATTTCGCCATGGGCAGCACCCCGGGCTTGCGGGCTGAGATAGCCTTCCGAAACGAGCTGCAAGGCTGCATAAAGCTGGTCGGTGAAATATTCCGAGCGACGGCAGTCATAGGCGAGGGTGGAGACTGCGGACATCGTATGCTGGTTGCCCATATAGCTGCCGAAGCCGGTTTCCATGCCCCAGATGGCGATCAGCGGGCCGGCCGGAACACCGAAGCGGCGCTCGATCGAGGCGAAGAGAGCCTGATTGGCGGCTTTCATCGAACGCCCGCGAGAGATGACGGCCGCACCGCCGCGCTTCTTCATGAAAGCGTCGAAGGACAGCTTGAAGCTCTTCTGGCCGCGGTCGGCGGCGATCGTCGGCTTGTTATAGCTGACATTGGCGAAGGCACGGCTCAGGACCGACTGGCTGACGCCATTGGCCGCTGCCGTCTGCTTGAAATCGGCGACCCAGGCATCGAAACCGGCACTGGTATTGCCGCATTGGGCACCCTGCGCGAACGCCGGTACCGCATGGAGGACGCCCATTGCCGCGGCGGCCGCCAGAATCAATTTTATCATGCGCATTGAGAAACCCCGCTCTCGATCTGCATAGCTTTTAAGCCGGGCAAGAGAATGCCAGCCAACGGCGACTTTGTCACGATCACCTTTTAGCGAACGCTTATACGACGGTATTTGCCCGAAAAAGCCCCGCTCGTCGAGCAGGGCTTTAGCATATTATGGTTTACAAATGGTATCAGGCCGCCTGCTTGCGCGGCTTGACGAGGCCACGATTGATGAGCAGCTCGGCGATCTGGATGGCGTTGAGAGCCGCCCCCTTGCGCAGGTTATCGGAAACGACCCACAGGTTAAGGCCGTTCTCGACGGTTGCGTCCTCGCGGATACGCGAGATGAAGGTCGCGTCCTCGCCGGCGGATTCGTAAGGCGTGATATAGCCACCGTCCTCGTGCTTGTCGATGACGAGGCAACCCGGCGCATCGCGCAGGATATCGCGAGCCTGGTCAGCCGTGATCTCGTTTTCGAATTCGATGTTGACCGATTCCGAGTGGCCGATGAAAACAGGAACGCGGACCGCGGTGCAGGTCACCTTGATCTTCGGATCCAGCATCTTCTTCGTTTCAGCTAGAACCTTCCATTCTTCCTTCGTGTAGCCGTCTTCCATGAAGGTGTCGATGTGCGGAATGACGTTGAAGGCGATGCGCTTGGTGAACTTCTTGTTCTCGATCGGATCGGCAACGAAGACGGCGCGCGTCTGGTTGAAGAGCTCGTCCATACCATCTTTGCCGGCGCCGGAAACCGACTGGTAGGTCGAGACGACGACACGCTTGATCTTGGCGAAGTCATGCAGCGGCTTCAGCGCGACGACGAGCTGGGCAGTCGAGCAGTTCGGGTTGGCGATGATGTTGCGCTTTGTGAAGAGCGAAATCGCGTCCGGATTTACTTCCGGAACGATCAGCGGCACGTCGGCGTCGTAACGCCACGCCGAGGAATTATCGATGACGACGCAGCCCTGCTGGCCGATCTTCGGGGAGACGCGCTTGGAAACCTCGCCGCCGGCCGACATCAGGCAGATATCGGTGTCGGAGAAATCGTAGTTCTCCAGATTGGAGACCTTCAGCGTCCGATCGCCATAGGAAACCTCAAGGCCCTGGGAGCGGGAGGAGGCGAGTGCTACGACTTCATCGGCCGGGAAACCGCGCTCGGAGAGAATGTTGAGCATTTCGCGCCCGACATTTCCGGTGGCTCCGGCAACTGCAACTTTGAAACCCATTTCTCAAGCTCTCTTTCTCTTCTCTCCTCTTGTCCGGTGAGGGGGAAAGCGCGATATCATCGCGGCTTCCTGTCCCCAGCCGGGCCGGGGAGAGAGCGGCAGGCCAGAGACGTCAGACGGTTTTCGTCGTCGTTTTGGCCTTGGTTTTGGAAGAAACCGGAACGGCAAAATCCAGCCCGGCATTTTCTGCCAGATTATTGCGCTCAACGATGGCGTGCTCGTGGCGAACCATGGATATTCCTTTTCCGTCGTTGCTCATAAAAGGTTTTCCACAGGAGTCAAGGTTTTTGCGCGCGCGGCTGGAGCAGGGAGAGGGCATCACAATCCTGCGGCGTTTTGTCATCCCTCTGTCATTGCCGGAGGGTATCCCGACCTCGTTGTAATGACTGCAACGAAAAACGGGGGTTTTTCCATGCGTATGCTTCTCGCCGCTTTCGCGGCTACCACGATTCTTGCCGGCGCTGCCCAGGCAGCTTCGATCTATCCGCTTGATCGCGCTACGATTCTTGCCGGTTCGCCGTTCGACTTCAAGGTCGAGCTCAGCAAGCAGGTCAAGCCGGAAGACGTGAAGATCACGGTTAACGGCCAGGATTACAAGACTGTCCTCGGGGGTGAGGCCAAGTTCGTCGAGCTGGAGAAGGGCAAGGAAGACAAGGCTCTCGGCTCCGCTCTCATCCTGCGCGGCCTGAAGATCGCCGCTCCGGGCACCTACAAGATTGAAGTCGCCGCCGGCGACGAAAAGAAGGCCGTGACCTGGGATGTTTACGGTACGAGCGCACAGCCGAAGGCCAAGAACGTCATCTTCTTCCTCGGCGACGGCCTTTCCGTTGCTCACCGCACCGCCGCCCGCATCATGTCCAAGGGCATGACCGAAGGCAAGGCGAACGGCCGTTTGAACATGGACGACCTCGACCATATGGCTTTCATCGGCACGTCCGCCACCGATTCGGTTACTACTGACAGCGCCAACACCATGTCGGCTTATATGACAGGCCATAAGGGCGCCATCAACTCGCTCGGCGTCTATGCCGACCGCACACTCGACACGCTGGACGATCCGCGTGTCGAAACCTTCGGCGAAGCTCTGCGCCGCCAGACTTCCAAGTCGATCGGCGTCGTCACGACCTCCGAACTTCAGGACGCGACGCCGGCTGCCGTCGTCTCCCATACCCGTCGCCGCGACGACAAGGCTGAAATCACCGGCATGCTCCTCGACGTGAAGCCGGATGTCATCCTCGGTGGCGGCTCGGCCTACTTCCTGCCGCAGGCGACTGCTGGCTCGAAGCGCAAGGACGACAAGGACTACGTCAAGATGTTCCAGGACGCCGGCTACAAGCTCGCGACCGACAAGACGGAACTCGCCGCCGCTGCCGGCGCCAACGACAGTAAGATCCTCGGCTTGTTCCACACCGGTAACATGGACACGACGCTTGACCGCGAATTCCTGAAGAAGGGCACGGTCGGCAAGTTCCCGGCCCAGCCCGGCCTCGTTGAAATGACCAATGTCGCGCTCGACAAGCTCTCGAAGAATCCGGAAGGCTTCTTCCTGATGGTCGAAGCTGCCAATATCGACAAGATGACGCATCCTCTCGACGGCGAGCGTGCTGCCATCGATACGATCGAGTTCGACAAGGCCGTCGGACTGGCGAAGAAATTCGCCGCCAGCAACCCCGACACGTTAATCGTCGTCACCGGCGATCACACTCACGGTATCACCGTCGTTGGCACGATCGACGATACGATCGAAGGCACGGAGATGCGCGAGAAGGTCGCGGGCCGCAGCTTCACCAACTATGTCGATGCCAATAATGACGGCTATCCCGACAGCGTCGACGTCTCCAAGCGTCTCGCTCTGTTCGTCAGCAACTATCCCGACCACTACGAAACCTTCCGCCCGAAGCTGGATAATCCGTACACCCCTGCCATCCAGAACGAAAAGAAGGATTACGTCGCCAACGAAGCTTACAAGGACGTTCCTGGCGCCGTCTTCGTCCCCGGTAACCTGCCGAAGAGCGCAGCCACCGGCGCCCACACCGTCGATGACGTTGTCCTGCAGTCGACCGGCCCCGGATCGGAAGGCTTCAAGGGCTATATGGAACAGAGCGACGTCTACCGCGTTCTCGCCGACGCATTCGCCCTCGGCGCCAAGCAGACGAACTAAGCACCTGTGTCCGAGCCGGGACTTCTCATCGATCCTCATCCCGGCCGCTATGCGGCCGGGTATCCGTTTCAGGAGATCGCCATGGAAAAGTTCGTTTTGCTGAATCTCAGCCGCCGTCGTTTCATGGGCGTCATGGCCGCGCTTCCCTTCGCCCGGCCTGTTCTTGCCGATGATTCCTTGATCAGCTTTGATGAACTCTATGGAAAGTTTGGTGTGCTTGGTCTCGAATTTTCCGACAAGGTCAAGCGCCTTGCCGGCAAGAATATCAGCATTAAGGGCTTCATGGCGCCGCCGTTAAAGGCCGAAGCGCAATTCTTCGTCCTGACGGAGATACCGATGTCACTCTGCCCCTTCTGCTCTTCCGATGCAGATTGGCCGGACAATATCATCGTCGTTTATCTCGGTGAGAAGCAGACCTTCGTACAGCCGAGCCAGACGATCGAAGTGCGGGGCACGCTCGAATACGGGTCGTGGAAGGACCCGGAAACCGGCTTTGTCAGCCTGCTGCGCATCCGCCAGGCCGAATATTCCAGCGTCTGAGCATCGATGCTGGGTCTCGAAATCGAACATCTGGCCGTTAGGTTTCCCGGCCTTTCAACACCTGCTCTCGCCATCGACAATCTGTCGATTGCGGCGGGTAGCCGTGTCGCGGTTACCGGTGCCTCGGGCTCCGGCAAAAGCACCTTCGTCAATATCATCACCGGGCTGGAGCGGGTCCGCGAAGGCTGCATCAGCTGGAACAGCGAGGACATCGCCGCGCTCTCCGAAAGTCGCCGTGACCGCTTCCGGGCGACCAATATCGGACTGGTCATGCAGGAGTTTCACCTATTCCCCGGCCTGTCGGCCGTTGAAAACGTGCTGTTGCCGGCGCGGCTTGCGCATGCTGCGACGTCGGCGATCATCGCGCGCGCTCACGATCTCCTTGATATTGTCGGCCTTGACCGCGCCGGGCAGAAGATCGAGACCATGTCGCGCGGTGAAATGCAGCGCGTGGCGATTGCCCGGGCGCTCCTGCGCAAGCCCGGCGTCATCGTCGCCGACGAGCCGACCGCCAGCCTCGATGCGGAAAGCGGTGATGCCGTCGGTGATCTGCTGCTCGATCTTGCCGTGGCCGAAGGTAGTACTCTGATCGTCGTGTCGCACGATTCCCGCCTTGCCGGCCGTCTCGATCGCCGCCTGACATTTCGCTCCGGCCGTATCATCGACGATTCCGACATTAAGGGAGCGGCCGCATGATCCGCTTCATCCTCGCCGATCTGCGCCGGTTGTGGGCTGGTTCCCTCGTTGTCGTGCTGCTGGTGGCGCTTGCGACGGCGCTCGGCGTTTCCGTCATCCTGCAGGAACGTGCCTTACGTCTTGGCAGTGCGCGAGCGGCCGACAAGTTCGATCTCGTCATCGGCGCGGGCGGCAGCGAAACCCAGCTCGTGCTATCGTCGATCTTCCTGCAGCCGTCTGCGCTGCCGCTGATGTCCGGCGACGTTCTGGCCAAGCTCGCCGTCGATCCGCGCGTTGAATGGGCTGCCCCCGTCGGCTTCGGCGATTCATTCTCGGGCTATCCGATCGTCGGCACGACGAGGGCGTTGACGGAAGCGATTTCCGGCGGTTTTTCCGAAGGCCAGGTTTTCGCCAGTGAGGGCGAGGCTGTCATCGGCTCGAACGTCGACCTTGCCATCGGCGCCGAGATCAAGCCGATGCACGGCACGATCGAAACCGGCGGCCATACCCATACGGAGCTCACCTATCATGTGACGGGGCGCCTGCAGCCGACAGGCACAGCCTGGGACCGCGCCATTCTCGTTCCGATCCAGGCCGTCTGGCATATCCATGGACTGGAAGCGGGCGAAGAGCATGAGCACGCCGGGGAGGCGGATCATGAAGAGGCCGTACACGCGGAAGACGCTCATGAGGAAGCCGACCATCATGCTGAGCCTGATCCCCATGCTGGCCTGAACGAGAGCTGGACTGCGGAAACGCCCGGCCTTCCGGCCATCCTCGTCAAGCCGAAGTCGATTGCCGATGCCTACAAGCTGCGGCAGGACTATCGCAACGGCACGACGATTGCGGTCTTTCCTGGCGAGGTACTGACCGATCTCTATGCAACGCTCGGTGATGCCAAGCAGATTCTCGTTGCCGTTGCCTCCGGCGCGCAGGTGCTTGTTGCCGCCTCGCTGATCCTCGTGACTGTCATCCATATCGGCCAGCGTCGGCGGCAGATTGGCGCGCTACGCGCCTTCGGTGCTCCCCGCGGCGCGATCTTCGGCATTGTCTGGCTGGAATTCTTTGTCCTCGTCGCTGTTGGAGTCGGGCTCGGCTTTACGCTTGGTTATGGTGCAGCACTCATTCTTTCCGGGTTCTTCTCGCAGAGCAGCGGCGTCAACCTGCCCGTCGGCTTCGCAGGCGAAGACGGAACGCTTGCGATGATCCTTCTCGCCTTCGCCGCTGTCCTCGCCGCCTTGCCGGCAGTGCTCGCCTACCGGCAGTCTCCGGCCCAGGCTTTGCGGGTGTGACGATTGCTGCGTGCCTGCTCCGCCACGGCAGGAGCCATGCTGCAGCAATCCGTGCACAAAAATTAGACTAAAGTCATAATCCCAAAGCATCCCTCTTTCTGACTCGTCTTTTCTGTCAAACTCTCGTCAGGCGTGTCGCGGCCAGGGATATGCTTTGAGGAGAGTAGGCCGCGACCGTTGCTCATCACTCTGTGGAGGACAGACAATGGCAAATGTCGCAAGCGTCGACGGTGCAAAAGCCGGTCCGATGACGGGCGAGGAGAAGAAAGTCATCTTCGCCTCGTCGCTCGGCACGGTTTTCGAATGGTATGATTTCTATCTTTACGGTTCGCTCGCCACCTATATCGGCGCGACCTATTTCACCCAGTATCCGGAAGCGACGCGTAACATCTTCACGCTGCTCGCCTTCGCTGCAGGCTTCCTGGTGCGTCCGTTCGGCGCATTGGTCTTCGGCCGCCTCGGCGATCTCGTCGGCCGCAAATACACCTTCCTGGTGACCATTCTCATCATGGGCTTTTCGACCTTCCTGGTCGGCATCCTGCCGGGTGCTGCCTCCATCGGCATTGCCGCTCCGATCATCCTGATCGGCCTGCGCCTGCTGCAGGGCCTGGCGCTCGGCGGCGAATATGGCGGTGCGGCCACTTACGTTGCCGAACACGCGCCGAACGGTCGCCGCGGCTATTTTACGTCCTGGATCCAGACGACGGCAACGCTCGGTCTCTTCCTGTCGCTGATCGTCATCGTCACAGTCCAGTCGATCATGGGCTCGACCGCCTTTGCCGCCTGGGGCTGGCGTATTCCGTTCCTCGTCTCGGTCGTCCTGCTCGGTATCTCCGTCTGGATCCGGTTGAAGATGAACGAGTCGCCTGCCTTCCAGCGCATGAAGGCGGAAGGCAAGGGATCGAAGGCACCGCTGACGGAAGCATTCGGCCAGTGGAAGAATGCCAAGATCGCGTTGATCGCGCTTTTCGGCGCTACCATGGGTCAGGCGGTCATCTGGTACGGTGGTCAATTCTACGCCCTGTTCTTCCTGCAGAACGTGCTGAAGGTCGATCTGCAGTCGGCCAATATCATGGTCGCGATTGCCCTCTTCCTCGCCACGCCATTCTTCGTCATCTTCGGCGGACTGTCGGACAGGATCGGTCGCAAGCCGATCATCATGGCGGGGCTGCTCATCGCAGCGGTCACCTATTTCCCGCTGTTCAAGGCGATGACCTATACGGCAAATCCAGCCCTCTATGAGGCGCAGGCGACGATCCGGGCAACGGTGACGGTTGACCCGGCGGATTGCAAATTCCAGTTCAATCCGACCGGTACCTCCAAGTTCACCAGTTCCTGCGATATCGCAACGGCGTTCCTGACCAAGAACTCGGTGCCTTATGACGTGGTGGCGGGTCCAGCCGGCCAGCCGGCGACCGTGAAGGTCGGTGACGAGACGATTACCGGTTACGACGCCGTCGCAGCCGGTGCCGATGCCGCCAAGACCAATGCAGCCTTCGAAAAGGGCGTCAATCTTGCCCTTCATGATGCCGGCTATCCGCTGAAGCGCGGTGCTGCCAAGGTTGCCGATGCCAAGCTCGATGCCTTCATCGCCGCCAATCCGGAACTCACCCTCAATGCCGATGCGATACGCGCCGGCCAGAAGGAAACGCTGCCGGCCGACAAACTCGTTGCCGGCAAGCTGCTGACGGCGGATGAAGCGAAAAGCGTCACCGACATGGCCGTCTACACGATCCCTGGCGGCGGTTCGTTCGCGATGGTAGCCGATCCTGCTCGCGTCAACTGGATCGGCACGATCGCCGTCCTGTTCGTGCTCGTGCTCTACGTGACGATGGTCTACGGCCCGATCGCGGCGCTGTTGGTCGAACTCTTTCCGACCCGCATCCGCTATACCGGCATGTCGCTGCCCTATCATATCGGCAACGGCTGGTTCGGCGGCTTGCTGCCGGCTACGGCCTTTGCGATGAGTGCTGCCGCCGGCAACATCTATTACGGCCTCTGGTATCCGATCGTCTTCGCATCGATCACGCTGGTCATCGGTCTGCTGTTCCTGCCGGAAACCAAGAACCGGGATATTCACGCGCTGGATTAAGCCACGGCGGATATCCTGAAAACAACGCCCGGCGCTCGAAAGGCGCCGGGTTTTTCATGCGTCATTTTTCTCACGCGCCATTTTTTATGCGTTTGGGAAGTATCGCTTGGACATCGGCCAGCCATCCGGCGCAAGTTTGAAAAGCAGGCCGTAGCGCGCATAGACGATTGCCGTCAGGAGCGAGAACCAGGCGCCGAAGGCAAGACCGGCAATGACATCGCTCGGATAGTGGGCGCCGACCATGACACGCGTCATGCCGAGCCAGATGGCACCGGCGATAAAGGGAACCCGGTAGCGCGGGAAGAGCAGGGCGAAGGCAGCGAAGAAGGCACCCACCGTGGTCGAATGGCCTGACGGGAAACTCTCCAGTGCTGCATGGCCGGAGAAGGGTGTGAAGGAAAGCACCCCGAGGTCCTGGAAATGTTCGGGGCGCGCGCGGCCGATCGTGCGTTTCAGAATGTTTGCGAGCAGGCCGGAAAAGACGACGGTCGTAAACAGGTAGGCGCCGATCCAGCTCACGTAGAGTGCCTGGGCCCTTGCCTTTGCGCTGTTCAAAAGCTTGTAGCCGGCTCTGCCGTGGAAGAAGAGCAGGACGCTCGTGAGGATCAGCCAGGCGGAATCGCCGAAATCGGTCAACATCTCGCCGAAGCGCTGAATGGGCTCCGGCAGATGGCCGGCCCCGATCGGCGCATCGAAGATCAGCATGGAAAGGATGACGGCGTTCAGCGTAATGAAAAGGCATGCGCGCCACCGCAATGGTGGCATGACGCATCTATTTCTGCGCCAGCGCCTGTCCAAGGAGACTAGAAGTTCCCGCATTCCGACTATCCGTATAATCCTTGGGTATGAGATAGGCGGTAAAAATGCACAGGATTACGACAGAGGGCGGGCTTCCTCGGATAATTCCTATCAATTTTGGTAATGGCCCAATCCGTACCCTGAAGGAGAAGATCAGGCCGAGGCGAGCGAGCGTGATAGCGGTGGCAAATGCGACCCATGCGCCGAATGCCAGACCTGCCGTGACATCGTTCATAGGAGCGGGAATGCTGGCTTCAATAAAAAAAAGCCCTCCGCATGAGGTGCGAAGGGCCGAAAAGCGTTTCACGTGAAATATCAGGCAGAAAGGGCCTTGAACTCGTCGAGGATCGCGTCGCCCATCTCGACGGTGCCGACCTGGCGGCTGCCTGGTGCCATGATGTCGCCAGTGCGGATGCCCTTGTCGAGCACGTTGGCGATCGCCTTTTCGAGGTTGTCCGCTTCCTTGACCAGATTGAAGGAGTAGCGAAGGCACATGGCGAAGGAGGCAATCATGGCAATCGGATTGGCGATGCCCTTGCCGGCGATATCGGGCGCCGAGCCATGCACCGGCTCATAGAGTGCCTTGCGCTTGCCGGTCTTACCGTCCGGGGCGCCGAGCGAGGCCGATGGCAGCATGCCGAGCGAGCCGGTCAGCATGGCGGCAACGTCCGAGAGCATGTCGCCGAAGAGATTGTCAGTGACGATGACGTCGAACTGCTTTGGCTGGCGCACGAGCTGCATGCCGCCGGCATCGGCCAGCATATGCTCGAGCTGCACGTCTGAATATTTTGCCTTGTGCGTCTCGGTCACGACCTGGTTCCAGAGCACGCCCGATTTCATGACGTTGCGCTTTTCCATGGAGCAGACGCGGTTGTTGCGGGTGCGGGCCATTTCAAAGGCGACACCGGCAATGCGCTCGATCTCGTAGGTGTCGTAAACCTGCGTATCGATGCCGCGCTTCTGGCCATTGCCGAGATCGATGATTTCTTTCGGCTCGCCGAAGTAAACACCGCCCGTCAACTCGCGGATGATAAGGATGTCGAGACCCTCGACCAGTTCCGGCTTCAGCGAGGAAGCGGAGGCGAGTGCGGGATAGCAGATCGCCGGACGCAGGTTGGCGAAAAGTTCCAGATCCTTGCGCAGGCGCAGCAGGCCGGCTTCCGGGCGTACTTCATAGGGAACGCTATCCCACTTCGGGCCGCCGACGGCGCCGAAGAGCACGGCGTCGGCTGCAAGCGCCTTCTTCATGTCGTCTTCGGAGATCGCTGCGCCATGCGCATCATAGGCGCAGCCGCCAACGAGGCCCTCGTCGGTGGCGAAACCGGCATTCATCGTCTCGTTCATGTAAGCGATGATCTTGCGGACTTCGCCCATGGCCTCGGGGCCGATGCCGTCACCCGGCAGCAGGAAAAGATTGCGCACTGTCATGAAACCCTCCGCGGAAAAACAAGCTGCGGCTTCTTAGACCCCGGAAATGGGCATTTCAAGCGAGAGAAGGGGTGAATCGGTACGCTTGCCTCCGCGTCATGTGATGTCTGACAAGGTTGCTCCCGTACCTCCAAACGGGCTAGAACGACAGGCCTGTTTCTTTCCTTGGATATTCTCCCATGTCTTTTGCGCCCCTTCATCTCGACACTCCTCTGATCCGGACAGCGCCCGATTTCAGCGCCAGCGGCAAGCCGCTTTGGTTGAAGCTCGATGCGCTGCAGCCTTCAGGCAGTTTCAAGCTGCGCGGTGTCGGCCGGCTTTGCCAGCATGAGGTTCAAAACGGTGCGCGCGAGATTTTCTGTGCCTCCGGCGGCAATGCCGGCATTGCGGCAGCCCATGCCGGGCGGGCGCTCGGGGTGCCTGTCACCATCGTCGTGCCCGAGACGACGGCACCTGACGTTCGCCGGACGATTGCCGCAACGGGCGCCAATGTGCTGGTTCATGGTTCTGTCTTCGATGAGGCCAATGCGCATGCGATCGAACTCGCCGAAAGCCGCAAGGCGACCTATGTGCATCCTTTCGACCATCCGCTCCTGTGGGATGGCCATGCGACGCTGATCGATGAGGTGGTGGCAAAGGGTGCCAAGTTCGATTGCGTCGTTACCAGCGTCGGCGGTGGCGGGTTGCTGGCGGGCATCGTCGAGGGTTTGAAGCGAAACGGGCTTTCCGATGTGCCTGTTATCGCCGTCGAGACGGAAGGGGCGGCCTCTTTCAATGCCAGCCTCAAGGCCAATGAGCGCATTTCGCTGCCGGCCATCACCTCGATTGCCACGTCGCTCGGTGCGCGGCAGGTGGCGTCCCATGTCTTCGACCTGCCGAAGCATCACCCGATCGAAAGCGTTCTCGTCAGCGATGCCGATGCCGTGGCCGCCTGCCTGAAATTTGCCGATGCGCAGCGTATCCTGGTCGAACCGGCCTGTGGTGCCGCACTTGCCGTTGCCGATGTGCATGCCGGTCTGCTGTCGCGCTTCGACAATCCGCTCATCGAAGTCTGCGGCGGCATCGGTGTGACGCTCGAAAAGCTTGATGTCTGGAAAGAGAAGTTTCTCTGATATCCAGGCAAAGAAAAAGCCGGGCGAAAGCCCGGCTCGATCTCAAAGCAATTTGGTGAGGCTCAGGCAGCCCAGGGGTGCGAAGCGGCGTTCTTCTTTTCGAACTCGTCGATCGCCTTGCCCTTTTCCATGGTCAGGCCGATATCGTCGAGACCGTTCAGCAGGCAGTGACGCTTGAATTCGTCGAGATCGAACTTGATCGAGCCGCCATCCGGACCGGTGATTTCGAGGTTTTCAAGGTCGACCGTCAGAACAGCATTGGAGCCGCGCTCGGCGTCGTCCATCAGCTTGTCGAGGTCTTCGTGGCTGACCTTGATCGGCAGGATGCCGTTCTTGAAGCAGTTATTATAGAAGATGTCGGCGAAGCTGGTGGAGATCACGCAGCGGATGCCGAAATCGAGCAGCGCCCATGGGGCGTGTTCACGCGAGGAGCCGCAGCCGAAATTGTCACCGGCAACCAGGATCTTTGCCTCGCGGTAAGCCGGCTTGTTCAGCACGAAATCAGGGTTTTCGGAGCCGTCTTCGTTGTAGCGGGCTTCGGCAAAAAGGCCCTTGCCAAGGCCTGTGCGCTTGATGGTCTTCAGATAGTCCTTCGGAATGATCATGTCGGTGTCGATGTTGACGACCGGCAGAGGGGCTGCAACGCCCGTGAGCTTCACGAATTTATCCATGACCCATGCTCCATTTCAGCAAAACGTACTTTCTGATTTTGCATCTATTCCAGTTTCCCACCGAAATGAAGAAGAATCTTTCGTTGACGGAGGCCACGCGGTGTTTCGCGCAGCCTGCCGATTGCGTGTGTCCTTTTATTTGGACGGTGCGTTCAAGCCCCAGAGCACGCCGAACGGATCACGAAGCTGGCCGTAACGGTCACCCCAGAACATCAGTTCGACCGGCATGACGACTTCGGCGCCTGCAGCCACTGCGCGGTCCCACCAGAAATCGATATCGTCGATCACCAGCTGGATGGCGAAGCCCTCATGGCCTTTGAAGGGATGGCCATATTCCGGATAGGCATCCGACAGCATGAGCGAGCTGCCATTGATATAGAGATGTACATGCATCGTGCGGCCACTTTCATCGGGCGGCACGATATAGGCCTGTTCGGCGCCGAAAGCCTTCTTGTAGAATTCCGCAGCCTTTGCCGCGCCATCGACCGTCAGATAGGGAAGCAGGCCATTCTTGACCGGCGGCATCTTGGTCTGGTTGCTCTCCATCGCGTCCATGCTCGTCCTCCATTCGTTTTTGAAGTGCCGGCTGAATGCCTGGCTGCTTCAAGGACGTAGCATGGGAACGCGAGCCGACAATGTCGGTCGAAATTTTCAGAGAAAATGATCAGAGATCGATGATCGTGCCGCGGCCGTCGTTCCAGATGCGCATCTCGCGCTTACCATCGGCGCGGGCGCGAACGGGAGCGGGCTTCATCTTCATCGAAAGGGCGCGGCCGACCATGAGCACGGTCAGGATGCCGCCAACGGCGAGCGTGACCGAGAAGGTGAGAAGCAGCATGGCCACGAAAACGGTGGCGCCGGCAAGCATGAAGAAGATGGAGCGAATGTTCTGCATTGGTTTGAAACCTTTCTACGGAAAGGAATGTGGTCCTTCTTTTTCCTCTCTGCAAGCCAAGCGTGGCTTTTTGTTGTCTTGCCGGGCTTTGCGAAGCTTGGCACTAATGGTCCATGAGCCGAACACCACCTCTTCGTTCCCTGCGTCTGCGCCGCTCGGTGCTGAGCGTACCCGCTATCAATGCGCGTGCGCTTGAAAAGACCCATTCCCTTGATTGCGATGCGGTTATTCTCGATCTGGAGGATTCCGTCGCGCCCGAGAAGAAGGTGGAAGCGCGCGACAATCTGAAGGCCTTTTTTGCCGGGCCGCCGCTTGAGGGCAAGGAAAGGATCATCCGTATCAATTCTTTGTCATCCGGATTCGGGCTGGCGGATTTGGAACTGGTCAAGGCGCTTTCGCCCGATGCCGTTCTGCTTCCAAAGGTGGATGAGCCACAGGATGTAATGGCTGTCAGCGATCTGCTTGCCGAGGCCTATGCGCTGGAGGAGTTGCGCATCTGGGCGATGATCGAGACGCCGCGTGGCGTGCTGAATGCCGCAGCGATCGCCGAATCCGGCCGCACGCCGGGATCGCGGCTCGATTGCCTCGTCGTCGGCCTCAACGACCTGCGCAAGGAAACGGGCGTCTTGCCGCAGCCGGGGCGGACCTATCTCGTGCCCTGGCTGATGCAGGTTATTCTGGCAGTGAAGGCTTACGGGCTTGATGCGCTCGACAGCGTGTTCAACGATTTTCGGGATGGCGATGGCTTCAATGCCGAATGCGGTCAGGGCCGCGCCATGGGTTTTGCTGGCAAGATGCTGATCCATCCGGCGCAGATCGCAGCCGCTAACACGCATTTCGGGCCTGACGCGGAGGAGATTGCGGAGGCGGAAGCCATCATTGCCGCTTTCGCTGATCCGGCGACCGAGGGGCTCAACGTCATCAATGCGAACGGGCGGATGATCGAGCGACTGCATCTTGTCCAGGCCGAAGCTCTGGTCCATAAAGCGCACCTGATTTCTGCAAGAAAGCCCGCCTGATGAAACTCTACCGCTTCCTGACCGGCCCCGACGACGCCTCCTTCTGCCACAAGGTAACAGCGGCGCTGAACAAGGGCTGGTCGCTGTCCGGCTCCCCGACCTATGGCTTCAATGCTGCGACCGGCCAGATGCAGTGCGGCCAAGCCGTCGTCAAGGAGGTCGAGGGCAAGGATTATCACCCGGACATGAAGCTGTCTGAGCAATAAGCTTAACGCTCTGCCGCCTCTTCGGCGCTCGCCTCGATGCGCTCCATGTCATCGTCGCTGAGGCCGAAGTGGTGGCCGATCTCATGGATCAGCACATGGGTGATGATGTCACCCAGCGTTTCGTCGTTTTCGGCCCAGTAATCGAGGATCGGACGGCGATAGAGGCGGATGCGGTTCGGCATCTCGCCGGTTTCCACGGTAAAGCGCTCCGAAATGCCACGGCCCTCGAAAAGGCCGAGCAGGTCAAAGGGTGTTTCCAGCGCCATATCTTCAAAAACTTCGTCGTCGGGGAAGTCTTCGATTTCGATGGTCAGATTGGTCGTCAGCTTGCGAAATTCGTCCGGCAGATGGCTGTAGGCCTCCATTGCCAGCGACTCGAAGGTGCTGATCGTCGGCGCATGGCGGTCCCGCCAATCATCGCTCCGGTCTACGTGGGCCATGAATATTCCTTCCTTTGCCGGCCCATATAGAACCTTTATCGCCGATTTTCGAGTGCGGAATCAAAGGCAGGAATAAATTCTTATGAAATGATCATTGACTCTTCATTAGAGCTCTGGAATCTATAAGAACATAACAGGAACAAGACGAATGGAGAGAACGCCATGGCGCAGACCGCCCTGGCGCGCGAGCGGCTTTTTGCGCTCCGCGAAACCATTGCCCGACTGGAGGGAAAACCCGCGCCGGCGCTTGCCGCGGCGGAACGGGAAGCCCTGGCGGAAGGACGCGAGAGGCGGCAGGAGCGTATTCTGTCACGCTTGCCTTTCGGTGTGGAACCGTTTGATGACGCCTTGGAAGGCGGCCTTCAGCTCGATGCGATTACCGAATTCCGCGCGGCGAGTTCCGGTGATGCAGGGGCGGCAAGCGGTCTGGCGATGGCCATTGCGGCGCGACTGCAGAAGCAGGAGGAGGATACCGGCCGGCTGCTGCCGCTGCTCTGGATCGGTGATGCCGTCGGCACACTGGAGGCGGGTCGTCCCTATGCTCCGGGGCTGAAGGATTTCGGGCTGAAGCCGGAAAGGTTTTTCCATGCCGCGCCGCGCAAGCTGGAGGATGCACTCTGGCTGGCGGAAGCGGCCATCGAAAGTGCTGCCTTCTCGGCCGTCGTCTTCGAAGTGCGCGGCAATCCCCTGCATTTCGGCCTGACCGAAAGCCGCCGGCTCAGTCTCAGGGCACGCGCCGTCCGCCGTCCGCTCTTTCTCGTCCGCCAGGCCGGGGAGGAGGAGGCGAGCAGTGCTGCCTTCCGCCTGCATGTCGAACCGGCTCCGTCGGATCTGCGGCCGCTGCCGGACGGATCAAAACTTTCCGGCAGCATCGGCAATCCGATTTTCCGTCTCACGCTGGAGAAGAGCCGCAATCCGGCCCCGCTCTCCTTTCTTCTGGAGTGGAACCCTCATGAACGCGAATTTCTCCCTGTCGACGAACCAAGCTTCGCTCGTCCTCCAGGCGAACAGTCAGCGCATTCTGGCGCTCAGTTTTCCGCATTTGCCAACGGACCGCATCGCCCGCAAGCGATGGGGGCTGTCCTGGCGTTCGAAAGGGCGTCCTGAGAAGCCGCCGATCGTCTGTTCCGGCAAGCTCAACAATGCCATGCGGCTGACGGCGCTGGACGAATTCGCCGAAAAGCTGGGCTTGCGGAAAGAGCAGGGCGTTGCCGAAGCGCGCGCCATGTATCCGGCGCTCGATGTCGTGGAAGAGGATCCTGCAGCCGATCGTCGTCTGCTGGAGGCGATTGCCGACTGGTGCGACCGCTATACGCCGATGGTGGCGCTCGACGGCAAGGACGGTCTGTTTCTCGACATTACCGGTTGCGCTCATCTCTTCGGCGGTGAGAGGGCGGTTCTCAAAGATATCCTGGCGCGGCTCTTCCATATGGGGCTCGATGCGCGCGGTGCGATCTCCTCGTCGCCAGGTCTGTCCTGGGCCGTTTCCCGCTTCGGGCAGGGCGGCGTCGTGGACGACGAGGAGACGGAGCGTATGCTGATGCCGCTGCCCGTCGCGGCCTTGCGGCTGGAAGGCCAGACTGTCGATGCTCTTAGGAAGCTCGGTCTCAAATATGTCGGCGATGTCATCCATGCGCCGCGGGCGCCGCTGACCCGCCGCTTCGGGCCGACATTGCTTCTGCGCCTTGATCAAGCACGGGGTCGCGAGGAAGAGCCGGTCTCGCCTCGGCGCCCCGTCGCCAGTCTCTCGTCCGAACGCCGTCTGGTCGAGCCGATCGGCACGGAAGAGCAGATCCTTGCCGTTACCGGACAGGTCGCCGTGTCGCTGAAACCATCTCTGGAAGCGCGCGGTGCCGGTGGGCGGGTGTTTGAACTGGTGCTGTTCCGTGTCGATGGCAGGGTGTTCCGTATCTCCGTCGGTGCCTCACGGCCGCTTCGCGAACCGAAGCTCATTGCCGGGCTGTTTTCCGAGCGGCTGCAGGTCATCTATGACGATATCGATGCCGGCTATGGCTTCGAGATCCTGCGCCTGAATGTGCTGCGGCATGACCCATTCAACGAGGCGCAGGGTGATTTCGAGGGCGACCGGCAGGGGGAGATCTCGCTTTCGAGTTTTGTCGACCGTGTCGCCGCCCGACTTGGTCCGGACTGCCTGCAAAGCTTCCAGCTTCGCGAGAGCCATGTGCCGGAGCGCGCCGTGATCACTATACCGGCAATGGAGAGCCTTCCGGCACGGCGCAAGGCAGAGCAGGGCAATGCGTTGCCTTTTCGTGAGGAGCGGCCGCTGCGGCTTTTTGCAACGCCGGAGCCGGTCGAGGTCGCATTTGCCGAAGTGCCCGATGGTGCTCCGCAGACTTTCCGCTGGCGGCGCCTGCAGCATCAGGTGGCGAGGAGCGAAGGCCCTGAACGGATTGCCATGGAATGGTGGATCGATGGCGATGATGCCGAAGCGCGAGACTATTTCCGCATCGAGGATGAGGCCGGACATCGCTTCTGGATCTATCGCCGGGGTCTCTATGGTGAGAACCCTGATCCACGCTGGTTCATGCATGGGGTCTTCGCATGAGGCCCGAACCCGCATTTTTCGAGATTGGCGCGAAGACGAATTTCTCGTTCCTCGAAGGCGCTTCGAAGCCTGAAGAGATGGTCGTACAGGCCGCGTGCCTGAAGCTCGGCGGCCTCGGCATTGCGGACCGGAATTCGGTTGCCGGCGTGGTGCGAGCCCATGCGCAGGCAGAGCAGCTTGAGGAGAGATACAAGAACAGAGATGAAATTCTGGCCCAGGCGAAGAAGGAGGGAAAAAAAGAGGTAATCCTCGATCCTATCCGAGTTCAGCCGGGCGCCCGCCTCGTCTTTTGCGACGGAACGCCTGATATCCTTGCCTATCCGCGCAACCGGCGAGGTTGGGCAAACCTCTGCCGCCTGCTCAGCGCCGGCAATCTGAAGGAAGAATCGGTTAAGGGAACCTGCATCCTGACGGAAGCAGAGCTTATGGAATGGGGCGATGAGATGATGCTTGCCCTCGTCCCTGATCGGACTGTCGTGAATGATCCAGCCGGCCAGCCAGTCCTCGAAGACTTTCTGGAGCGGTTTCGCAAACGCTTCCGCAAGGCATTTTTCATGGCGCTGTCGCCAGCCTATGACGGTCGTGATCGGCAGGCCTTTGCAGTGCTTGCCATGCTTGCCGCCCGCAACCGGGTGCCGCTGATTGCGACCAATCAGCCACTCTATCATGACCCTGAGCGCCGGCCGCTTTCGGATATCGTGATCGCAATCCGTGAGCATGTGGAGATATCGGAAGCCGGATTCCTTCTGGCGCCCAATGGAGAGCGGTATCTCAAGGATTCACGTGAAATATCCAGGGTCTTCCGGGATTACAGAGATGCGATCGAGAATACGCAGCTGTTTTTCGGCAAGCTGAGCTTTTCGCTGAACGAGTTGAAACACAATTATCCCCCGGAAAACGATCCGGGCGAAACGCCGCAGGAAACTCTCGAAAGGCTGACGAGAGCGGGTGCGCTAATACGTTATCCTGATGGCGTTCCGGAGAAAGTGGCCAAGCAGATCGACTACGAGCTGAAGCTCATCGGGGACAAGAATTACGCTTCCTATTTCCTGACGGTTCACAAGATCATTCATCATGCCCGTTATGTGCTCAATGTTCTCTGTCAGGGGCGTGGTTCGGCCGCCAATTCGGTTGTCTGTTACTGCCTTGAGATTACCGAGGTTAATCCTGAAAAATGCACCCTCCTTTTCGACCGCTTCATCTCGATGGATCGTCACGAGCCGCCGGATATCGATGTCGATTTCGAGCATGAACGGCGGGAAGAGGTTATTCAGTCCATTTATGCAAGATATGGCCGTGAGCATGCCGGTCTGACGGCTGCTGTCACCAGCTATCGCACCCGTTCGGCTGGCCGTGAAGTCGCCAAGGCCTTCGGTCTGTCGGAGGATGTTCAATCTGCGATAAGCAGTCTCATTTGGGGTTGGTCAGAGGATAATCTCTCTGAACGGGACGCGGAGGCGGCCGGTCTTGATATCAAAGATCCGGTGACACAGAACGTGCTCAAATATGCCTCCGAACTTCTCGGTTTTCCCCGTCACCTCACACAGCATGTCGGCGGTTTCGTCATCACGCGAGACCGGCTTGATGAAGTGGTGCCGATCATGAAAACGGCAATGCTGGATCGCTACATGATCGAGTGGGACAAGGATGATCTCGACAATGTTGAAATTCTCAAGGTGGACGTGCTGGCGCTCGGTATGCTCACCTGCCTGCGACGGGCTTTCACGCTGCTTGAGCTACATTACGAGGTAAAGAAGACGCTCGCTGATCTCGGCCACAAGGAGCATGGAAAGGAAGGTGAGGCGGTTTATAAGATGATGTGGCGAGCGGATACGCTTGGTGTCTTCCAGATCGAAAGCCGAGCGCAGATGAGTATGCTGCCACGTCTTAAGCCTGTTAGATTCTATGATCTTGTCATCGAAGTAGCCATTGTCCGACCCGGACCGATCCAGGGTAACATGGTTCATCCCTATCTGAAGCGTCGCGAAGACGACAAAAACAACATTCCGATCAAATATCCGAGCAAGGAACTGGAAACGGTGCTCGAGAGAACGCTTGGGGTTCCGCTGTTTCAGGAACAGGCTATGCAGATCGCCATCACTGCGGCGGGCTTTGCGCCTGCCGAGGCAGACCGGCTCCGACGGGCGATGGCGACCTTTAAAAGGACCGGCACGATCGGTAATTTCGAAAAGCGGTTCATCGATGGGATGGTCGAGAAGGAGTACGATCGCGAGTTTGCGCAGCAATGCTTCAACCAGATCAAAGGTTTCGGCGAATACGGGTTTCCGGAAAGCCATGCCGCGTCCTTCGCGCTGCTCGTCTATGCCTCCTCATGGCTGAAAGCCTATTATCCTGACGTCTTCTGTGCGGCGATGCTGAATTCGCAGCCGATGGGCTTTTACGCCCCGGCGCAGCTGGTGCGGGATGCGCGCGAGCACGGCGTGAAAATCCTGCCGGCCGATATCAACCGCTCGGATTGGGAGTGCACTCTTGAGGAAGCGGTTTTTGACCGGGCAAGTGTCGATTTTCGCCACGGCGAGATGCGGGATATCATCAAGACTTGCCATGCTGTGCGGCTTGGCCTTCTGCAGATCAAGGGCGTTTCCTCTAAAGATATGGAGCAGCTCGTCATAAACCGCGGTGAGGGTTACCATTCTGTGCGTGATCTCTGGCTGCGCTCTGGTTTGCAGAAATCCGTCATCGAGCGGTTGGCGGATGCGGATGCCTTTCAATCCCTTGGGTTGTCACGACGTGAGGCGCTCTGGGCGGTACGGGCACTGGATGTGAAGAGCGCGGCCGAGGAGCTGCCGCTCTTCGAGAAGGTCCGCCATATCGATCTTCAGCCTGAGCCGGCTGCGAAGCTGCCGGATATGCTGCCGGGAGAACAGGTCATCGAGGATTACCGTTACCTGTCGCTATCCTTGAAAGGGCACCCCGTTTCCTTCCTGCGCGAGGAGTTAGGCAAGGCAGGTGTGACGCGCAATGTCGATCTGCTTCGTGTCGCGAATGGGAGACGAGTGACGATCGCGGGGCTGGTGCTGGTGCGCCAGCAGCCGGGTTCGGCGAAAGGTGTGATCTTCATGACGTTGGAGGATGAGACCGGTGTTGCCAATGCCATCGTCTGGAAGAAGGTCTTCGAAAAATACCGCGCAGTGGTCATGGGTGCTCGACTTGTGAAAATCTACGGCAAATTACAAAGCCAGAGCGGTGTCATCCATACCGTCGTCGAACATATCGAGGATATGACGCCGCTACTCGGTATCCTTCAGCGAGAGACGAAACGCTTTGGCGTCAGCGAGCGCTCGGACGAGGTATTGCGCCCGACACAGGATCATCGACAGCGGAAGGCGGCGGATATTCTGGCGCGGGACAAGCTGCTCAGAAAGATCGGCGAGCGAAGCCCATCAGAACAAGCGAAAGATGGTGATATCGCAGAGACTGCGAGCGTGATGCCGCGCGGGCGTAATTTCCACTGATGGGCCTTTGCAGCCAGGAAATTGATGCTTCTTAAGGACTTAAGGATGCGCTCGCTGGCGTGTGATATCCTGTCGCTGAATCGTGATCGGATGAGGGTCGCGAATTTTCTTGACAGTTCCCATCTTCTTTTGCAGAAAACACGATAGTAAGTGTCATGTTTGGAATGAAGACGTGCTCGTCTGCAGTTGCAATTACATAACCGACAAGGAAATCCGGGACGTCATCAACAATCTTCTCGATGAAGATTGTTGGCAGCTTATCGTGCCGGCGAAGGTCTATCACGCCATGGCCAAGCGCGGCCGTTGCTGCGGCTGTTTCCCGAACGTTGTCGATATCATCATCCAGACAACCGAAGATTATCATGCCCGTCGCCACTCGACGGAGACGGAAATATTTGATTTCATGTCCCGCTTGAAACAATTCCACGAGGAAAACAGGAGAGCGGACATTGAAAGGCGACAAAAAAGTCATCGAGCGGCTTAACGAGGCCCTTTTTCTAGAGCTCGGTGCAGTCAACCAGTATTGGGTCCACTATCGCCTTCTTGAGGACTGGGGTTACACCAAGCTCGCCAAGAAGGAACGTGCCGAATCGATCGAGGAAATGCACCATGCCGACCGTCTGGTCGCCCGCATCATCTTCCTCGAAGGCCATCCCAATCTACAGACGCTTGCGCCGCTGCGCATCGGTCAGAACGTCAAGGAAGTTCTGGAGGCCGATCTTGCCGGCGAATATGACGCCCGCACTGCCTACAAGAAATCGCGCGATATCTGTCATGACGCCGGCGACTATGTTTCCATGAAGCTTTTCGAAGAGCTGTTGGCAGACGAGGAAGGCCATATCGACTTCCTCGAAACGCAGCTCGAACTGCTCGAGAAGATCGGCGAAGCCAAATATGGTCAGCTCAACGCAGATTCGGCCAACGAAGCCGAATAATTCGCAATCGGCAATCTTATCTCAGCCGGCCGCCTGAAAGGCGGCCGGTTTCCTTTTGGAACGCATTGCTGAGCTTCGTTCGATGCTCAATCTTCCGGGATCAAGCCGGAAAGGTGGCTGAATTCCGCCACGACCCGTTCATAGACGGCGCGCTTGAAGGGAACGATCAGGCCGGGCAGGTCTTCCATCGGCTTCCATTCCCAAGCGTCGAATTCCGGCTCATGGCCGCCGGGCGGCGGGTTGATGGCGATCTCACTTTCGTCGCCCTCGAAGCGGAAGGCGAACCAGCGCTGCGTCTGGCCGCGGTACTTGCCCCTCAGCCCGATGCCGATCAGCTGTGGCGGCAGGTCGTAATTGATCCAGTCCTTGGCCTCGGCAAGCAGGGTCACGGTCCGGATGCCGGTTTCTTCGTAAAGTTCGCGATAGGCTGCCTCCAGCGGGTCTTCGCCCTTGTCGATGCCGCCCTGCGGCATCTGCCAGAGCTGGGGTGAACCGTCATACTCCGAATTACCATCAGGAATGCGCCGCCCGGCCCAGACGAGGCCCTCGCGGTTGAGGATCATCACACCGACGCAGGGGCGATAGGGGAGATCCTCAGCTTTTACGGTCGCTTGGCTCATGGTTTTCTCCGGTCAGGGATTCTTGGGGTCGTTGACGAGTGCAGCAACGCCGACAATCTCGATGCCGCGCATGGCCGCTTCCTCGCTCCATTTGGAGATCGCGTCAATGCTCTCGTCGAAGGCCGAGGCAACACCGATTGCCTGGCCGTTGCGGCGGGCGATGCGCTCCAGTTCGTCGAGTTTTTGCAGGATGGTGTTCACATCGACCTGGCTGTCCAGTTGCAGGTCGGCGAAAGCGTAAGGAAGCTCCGTGCCCTTGGCGACCACAGCGGTCTTGGATTGCGCCGAAGTGCCATCGTCGAGGAACAACAGCCCGCGCTTGCCGATATCCCGCATGACCGGTTCCATGGCCTTGGGATCGGAGAGGAAACGTCCGCCCAGATAATTCATGATGCCGGTATAGTTGGTGATCTCGCCCATCGCCCGGTGCAGGCTTTCGATGTTGCGTGCGACGGGCTTCGATGTCAGCAGCGTGTCCGGCCCTGGATCATTAGCTGGATAATCGAACGGCTCCAGCGGCACCTGCAGCAATATTTCGTGGCCGCCGCGCCGCGCATCCTGCATCCAGCGCTGCAGACTGTTGCCACTGGCGGCAAAGGCGAAAGTGATTTCTTCCGGCAATTGTTTGATGGCGCGCTGCGTGCCGGTCTGGCTGAGACCGAGGCCGCTGAGGACGATCGCGATGCGGGTGCCGCGCGTGCCGGACCACGGCCGCGCATATTGATCCATCGGCCGTCGGCCATCGGGACCCGTGATAGGCAGCCGGCCGAAGGGTGTCTCTTCGAGCAGATTGTCGTTGGGGATGGCCGCCATGCGGGGATCCTGGCCCATCTGCATGGCATCGACCAGAACCGGGCCGCTGCCATCGCGCGGGCGAGGGCTGTATTTAGTGACGACAGAACCGTCGCCTGTCACCATCCGTTCTACATTAGCGCCGGATTGCGGCTCGGAGCGGGGCATGCCGTTTGCTGCCTGATTGGCAGATGCCTGCGGCTCCTGGATCGCATCGGTCGGCGGCGCGGCCGCTGTGTCCAGCGATGCCGGAGGCTTCGACTGCTCGAGGCCATCATTGCGAAATGCCGTGTAAAGGGAAAAGCCGCCAATCGCGACAAGGCAGACGCTTGCGGCAATCTGTCCGATCCGCAATATGCCGGGGCGCTTTCGCGCGGCCTTGCGGTTGCGGCCTAGAGGTGCATGCAGGTCCGTTCCCAATTCGTTGCCACTCCAAAACCGGGAAACAGCAGAAAGTCTCAAGGCCGGGCGGGCTGCCCGGCCTTGAGATCGATGGATTACTTGGCGACGACGGCCTTTTCAGGGTCCGGCGGGAAGGACGGGTCAGTCTTCTTGCCGCGCAGCAGGTCGAGCGCGTAGTTGAGCTGGACGTCATCCTTCGGATCCGGCGGGACGTAGGCAACCGAGCCCGAACCTTCGTCGGTCTCGCTCTGGCCCTTGATGTGGCCGCGCAGGGCAGATTCGCCCTCGGTCACCATCTTGCCCTGGAGATCGGCCGGGAGGGGCTCTTCCACCTTGATGTCAGGCGTAATGCCGGTGCCCTGGATCGAGCGGCCCGATGGCGTGTAGTAGAGCGCCGTCGTCAGGCGCAGCGCGCCGTTTTCGCCAAGCGGAATGATCGTCTGGACCGAACCCTTGCCGAAGGAACGCGTGCCGAGAACCGTGGCACGGCGCAGATCCTGCAGGGCGCCAGCAACGATTTCCGACGCGGAAGCCGAGCCACCGTTGATGAGGACGATCAGCGGCTTGCCATCCGTCAAGTCACCCGGACCGGCATTGAAGCGGCGGGTTTCATCCGGATTGCGGCCACGGGTCGAAACCACTTCGCCGCGCTGCAGGAAGGCGTCGGAAACATTGATCGCCTGATCGAGCAGACCGCCGGGGTTAAGACGCAGGTCAAGGACGAAGCCCTTGAGCTTGTCGGCGGGAACGGTGGCCTTGATCTTCTGGATCGCCTTTTCGAGATCCGGATAGGTCTTCTCGGTGAACGAGATGACACGCAGATAGCCGACATCATCCTCGACGCGCGACTTGACCGCCTGAACGGCAACGACGTCACGCACGATCGTCAGTTCGATCGGCTTGTCGGCGCCCTTGCGGATGAGCGTCAGCTTGATCGGCGTGTTGACGGCGCCACGCATCTTTTCGACGGCGTCTTCGAGTTTCAGGCCGCGAACAGACTGGCCATCGATTTCCGAAATATAGTCGCCGGCCAGAACACCAGCCTTGGCAGCCGGAGTATCGTCGATCGGGGTGATGACCTTGACGAGTTCGTCTTCCATGGTGACTTCGATACCGAGGCCGCCAAACTCACCCTTGGTCTGGGTGCGCATGTCTTCGGCGTCCTTCGCATTCATGTAGCTGGAATGCGGATCGAGCGAGGACAGCATGCCGTTGATGGCGCTTTCGATCAGCTTGTCCTCGGCCGGCGGCGTTACGTATTGTGCACGTACGCGTTCGAAGACGTCGCCGAATACCGAAAGCTCCTTATAGGTCGATGCTCCCGCCGCCTCTGCAGGCACGCCTGCGGAGTAAATGACGCTCATCGCGGTCGCGCCCATCAGTGCGCCGACCAGAACAAGAGAAGCCCTACGAATCATTGCGTGCCTTTCCAGTGTCTTTGGCGGTCCACCACGGTCGGGAATCGACCGGTTTACCGTCCTTTCGAAACTCAATGTAAAGCGTTGGCCGATCTGTTTCCAGCGCCAATGCGGTTGCGCTTGCCACTCTTTTCGCACCCATCACGGCCAGGGGCTCGCCGGAGAAGACGAATTTTCCCTGACGGGTGTTGATCGTATCCATGCCTGAGAGAACCAGGTGATATCCGCCGCCAGCGTCGAGGATAATCATCTGGCCATAGCTGCGGAAGGCGCCGGCGAAAACCACCAGCCCGTCAGCAGGCGCGGTCACCACCGTTTCCGCATTGGTCGCGACCGTCATTCCCATGGCCTCGTGTCCGGTGCCGTCGGCATCGCCGAACTGGCGCAGAATATCGCCTGCCACAGGCAGCTCCAGTTTCGCCTTCAATTCTCCGAAGGGATATGCGGGCGCAATGCGGTTTTTATCGGGCACTCCGCTGTCGGCCAGGGCCTTCGCCTGGGCGCGCTGCTCGTCCGTCAGGAGCTTGCGGTTCTCCTCTGCCTGCTTGGCGGCAGCGGCGGCATCGCGCACGGAGGCGATTTCCGTTTCCATCGAAGCGACGAGGCTTTCGAGCGTCGTTGCCTTGCTTGCCAGTTCCTGCGACCGCTGCTTTTCGGCTTCCAGTTCGGCGGCATTGGAGCGGCTCAGCTTGTCGTTTTCGGCAAGCAGCAGATCCATGCGCCGCTCCTCCTCCAGGCTGTTTGCCATGGTGGTGGTCAGGCCTTCCTTCTCCTTGGCGCTTGCCGTCTGCAAAGCCGCGAGATCGGCGAGATCGGCTGCCAGTTTTTCAGTCTCCTTGCGGATACCGGGAACCACGGCACCGAGCAGAATGGCACTGCGGACCGAGGCAAGCGCATCATCGGGCGTGACGAGAAGGGCGGGCGGCGGGTTGCGGCCCATACGCTGCAAGGCGGCCAGAACCTCGGCCAGGAGGCCGCGGCGTTCATGCAGCGAACGGCGGATGCCGTCTTCCTTGACGCCGAGCTCGGCGAGCTTCTTCTCGCTGTCGAGAATCTTGCCTTCCAGGGTTTTGCGACGGGCGGCGGAATCGATCAGCGCCTGTCGAATGCTTGCCGTGCTCTTTTCCAGATTGTCGATGCTGCTCTGAAGCTCGCTCGCCTTGTCCGAGGAGAGGCTGATCGTCTTCGACAGCTTGTCGAGCTCGACCCTCGTTTCGTCGCGCTTCTTCGCAAGCTCGGCGGCAGGATCAGGCGGCGGCTGTTCGGCTGACGTGACCGTGGCGGCCGGTTCGGCTGCTGCGGGCGGTGGCGGCGCATCCTGCGCCTGCACGGCAAAGGGGTTTCCCGAAATGGCAATGACGGCCGCACCGAGCCCTGCGGCAACGGCCGGCAGAAACAGGCGGGATCGCTTGGGGGCAGCTCTCGTCATGCGTGTCGGGGTTTACTCGTTCAAATCGCCCGGAACCTAAGCTGATTTGGGGCTGTTGGCCAGAAAGTTTGAATGAGAAGAGGCCCTGAGGCAAAACACGGCTGCGTGAGTGTTTTGGTCTGCATCAGACGCGATGATAAGGGTGGCCGGACAGGATGGTCACGGCCCGATAGAGCTGTTCGGCAATGAGCGTGCGGACGATCTGATGAGGCCAGGTCATCTTGCCAAGGCAAAGGATCATGTTGGCGCGGTCGTAGAGGGAAGGGTCGAGGCCATCGGCACCGCCGATTGCGATCGTCAGGTCGCGTTTGCCCTGATCGCGATAGCCGCCGAGAAGATTGGCGAAAGCTTCGCTGTCCAGCGCCTTGCCGCGTTCGTCGAGGAGAATGAGGATGCTGCCTTCGGGGAGCGATTTCAGCAGCATGGCCGCTTCCTCGCGCTTGCGGGTCTCCGCATTGGAGGCGCGGCTTTCGGCCACTTCGGCAATACGGGAAAATTCCAGACCGATCGCAGGACCGGCCTTTGCAAAACGATCGAAATAACGGGCCGCAAGATCCTTTTCGGGGCCGGACTTCAGCCGTCCCACCGCAAAAAGACCAATCCGCATTCATCCGCTCCTGCTATGCCGCGCTTTGGAAGCGCAATGTGGGCTTACCGGCCAGCTATCGAAAGCCGGCCCGGTCAGTTACCACGTCCCAGGCGCCGGGCGAATGCCGGGCTGCCTGTCAGTGCCGCGTTTCCTCGTCCATATCCGGAGCCGCCCACATCTTTTCGATGTTGTAGAACTCGCGGATTTCGGGACGGAACACATGCACGATGATGTCACCGGTATCGATCAGGATCCAGTCACCGCCTTCCTGACCTTCGACGCGGGCAGTACCGAAGCCCTCATCCTTGAGATCAGTGAGAAGATGATCGGCGATCGCCATGACGTGCCTGTTCGAGCGGCCGGAGACGACAACCATGTAGTCTCCCAGCGCCGATTTTCCGGCAATGTTGATGGTGACGATATCTTCAGCTTTGGAGTCCTCGAGGCTGACGAGGACGGCTTCCAGAGCACGGGCAGCGGCATCGGCGCCACGTTCCGCACCCTTCGGGATAACGGCAAGCGTTTTTCCCTTGGCGTGTACTGTTGTCAGTGCTTTCCCTTTCCTGGAATGACAAACCATGCACAACACGGATCCGGCAGGACCGGATCATGGTTAAGATAGGCATCAAACCATTAATGTTTCAAGACGCGGCGCAGCGCGCGAACGGCCGAAACCCGCATTTGGCGTCACGAAATCGAGATTTCGACCCTCGGTCGAGATGGAGTTGCGGTGTACAGCGTCTGCGGTCGGGCGTAAAGTGCCGTTGATTTCCGCAAATACCGACCGAAATGACCGAAACCTCCAAAAATCCGCTCGCACCCGTCCTGCGAATCACCTTTCCCGATGACGATCGCCTCGGCCACGGCAAGATGGAGCTGCTCGAGCATATCCGCGAGACAGGTTCGATCTCGGCGGCCGGCCGCGCCATGGATATGTCCTATCGCCGGGCCTGGATGCTGGTTGCCGAGATGAACCGTATGTTCAAGGTGCAGGTGGTGGAATCGCAGCGCGGCGGCCAGAAGGGCGGCGGCGCGGCATTGACGCCATTCGGGGAGCAGCTGCTGGCGCGCTTTCGCGATATGGAAAAGACGGTACGCACCAGCCTTGCCGATGATCTTGCCTGGCTGGAAAACAACCGCAATCTGCAGCCGGGCGGCCGCCGCTGATCAGGCTTCCAGCGCCACCGTCTTGATAACGGCGAAAGCCGGCGTGCCCGGATGTAGCCCCAGACGCTCGCAGGACAGCGCGGTAATGCGCGAGAGCACGGCGTCGCCGGTGCAATCGAGGCGGATCTCGACAGTTCCATCCTCCGTCGGCGAAACCTGCGTGACGGTTCCTTCCAGAATGTTGAGGGCGCTTAGCCCTTCCGGCTTTCGTGTTGCCAGCATCACGTCTCGGGCGGGGATGTGGATGCGCACAGGCTTGCCTATGGCGGGCGCAGCACCCGGAACATAGAGCTTGCCCGCCTTCAGCAGCACTGTCGAAATCCGATGGGCCAAATCGATGTTTTCGACTGTGCCTTCCAGCACTGCACCGGCTTCCTTTCGGTCTTCCGGGAGCAGCGACGAACGGCTGAGGATTTCTGCTGTGGGGCCTGCGGCTTCCACTTTGCCGTCGCGCATGACCACGACCTGATTTGCCAGGCGCGCGACTTCGGAGATCGAATGGCTGACATAGACGATCGGAATATCCATCTCGTCGCGCAGACGTTCGAGATAGGGCAGGATCTCGGCCTTGCGGGCTTCGTCCAATGCGGCCAATGGCTCGTCCATGAGAAGCAGGCGTGGCGAAGAAAGCAGTGCGCGACCGATCGCGACACGCTGCTTTTCGCCCCCTGACAGCTTTGAAGGGCTGCGGGCGAGCAACTGGCCGATGCCGAGCAGGTCGACGACGCGATCGAAATTTTCAACGCGTGCGGATCTCGGCGTGAACCAGCGGCCATAGGAGAGGTTTGCCCGGACGCTCAAATGCGGAAAAAGCCGTGCTTCCTGGAAGACGTAGCCGAAACGGCGGCGGTGCCGGGGAATGAAGATGCCCTTTGCCGTATCTGTCAGCGCCTCGCCGTCGAGCAGGACCCGACCTTCGGTCGGTCGTGTGAGGCCAGCAATGATGCGGATCACGGAGGTCTTGCCGGAGCCGGAACGACCGAAGAGCGCCGTTACGCCGCGTTCGGAGGTGAAGGCGGCATCGAGCCCGAAGGCGCCGAGGCGATGTCTTGCTTCGACGATGAGCGTCATTCCGGATCGATCCTCCGGCCGGCGAGATAGGCGAGGAATTCCGAAGCGAGCAGGGCCAGCATGGAAATGGCGATGGAGATGAGGGTGAGCCGCATGGCGACGGCGTCACCACCCGGGACCTGGGTAAAGGTATAGATGGCGGTCGACAGGGTCTGCGTTTCGCCCGGGATATTGGAGACGAAGGTGATGGTGGCACCGAACTCGCCCATCGCCTTGGCAAAGCAGAGAATCATGCCGGTAATGACGCCGGGAATGATCAGCGGTAGCGTGACGGTCAGGAAGACCAATGCCGGGCTCGCGCCAAGCGTTCCGGCCGCTTCCTCCAGCTTACGGTCGACGGCCTCGATGGAGAGACGGATGCTGCGCACCATCAGCGGAAAGCCCATGACGCCGCAGGCGAGCGCTGCGCCCGTCCAGCGGAAGGAGAGCACGATACCCAGATATTGATCCAGCAGGCTGCCGATCGGGCCGCGGCGGCCGAAAAGGATGAGGAGAATGAAGCCGGTAACGACAGGTGGCAGGATCAGCGGCAGGTGGACGATGCCGTTCAGGATGGATTTACCCCAGAAGCGGCCGCGGGCAAGCAGCAAGGCGACGAGGATGCCGAGCGGCAGGCTCGCCACCATGGCGACGGAGGAAATGCGCAGGCTCAGCAGGATCGCCGTCCATTCCTCATCGCTCAAGCCGAACATATCCAAGCGTCATCTTCTCCGAAACATAGAAGGCCCGCCGAAGCGAGCCTTCACGCTAAGCTCTGGGCGCTAATTGCGCAATTATTTCAGGATCGTGAAACCCTGCACAGTGAAGAATGGGGCAGCCTTGTCCGACTTCAGGAAGTCGAGATAGGCAGCAGCATCCGGGTTCTTGCTCTCGGCGAGCAGGGCGATCGGATAGATGATCGGCGGGTGGGAATCTGCCGGGAAGGTGCCGACGATTGCAACGCCCTTATCGGCAGCCGCATCGGTTTGATAGACGATGCCGTAAGGCGCTTCGCCGCGGGAAACGAGGGCGAGGGCGGCACGTACGCTTTCTGAATAGGCAACCTTGGTCTCGACGGACTTCCAGACGCCGAGTTTGTCGAGCGCTGCCTGGCCATATTTGCCGGCCGGAACCGACTTCGGCTCGCCCATAGCGAGCTTGCCGTCGCCGATGAGGCTTGCGAGATCGAAGCCTTCTTCGATTTCCACCGGCTTCTGCTTGCCGTTTTCAGCGACCAGAACAAGGCGGTTACCAAGTAGGTTGGCGCGTGTGTCCGCCTTGATCAGCTTTTTATCGGCGACATAGTCCATCCAGTTCAGATCGGCAGAAATGAAGACATCAGCCGGGGCTGCATTTTCGATCTGCTTTGCCAGCGCGCCGCTTGCCGCATAGGAAGCAACGGCTTCCTTGCCACTTTCCTTGGCCCAGGCAGCATTGGCCGCATCAAGCGCATCCTTGAGGCTTGCGGCGGCGAAGACAGTTACCTTTTCGGCGGCTGCGGCAGGCGTCGAAAGCGCTGCTGCGCCAAGCCAGATGGCCGAGATCGCGGCGGTTGCCAGTTTCATCCAGTGGCGGCGGCTTTGCATAATTTCTTCACTCCGGGGTTCGAAATATTTAAACGAATATAACGGCGAGTAGGCTTTGACCAGAGTTGTATTTCATAAAACATAACGGCAGCGGAGACGTGATTTTCCCGCGCCGCCTCTTCACGCATTCGTGAGGCGCATGGCTCCCGTCGAGCCGAGAGTTCATGAGACAAAAATGTGGCGCTTCTGCTTGGTAAATCGCAAGGGATCTGGTGGATTGGTTTGGATCAACCTGTTTTTGCTGATTAAACCGGCAGCGAATTCGATATTGTTCCAAGGAGACTTGCATTCTGTGCATTGCTGCAATGCACTAGCCTATATTCACCTTCTGAACAAATGTGCTAAAACACAATCATCCGACGGCTTCTCCTCCTCCCATAGCCGTCCGATAGGATCGACAACACTCCTCCTCCCAGTTGTCGATCAAGTTTTAAGCCCGACGCACCTCCTCCGCGTCGGGCTTTTCATTTCTGGGAACTTTCAAGCGATCCGATTTATTCTGCGGCCTTGTGCTGATCGCCGTTGCGGATGGCTGTCGAGCTCAAAGTCGAGCGTGGACCGTGAATGAAGGTCCAGGCGGGTGCCGGCTTCTTCCAGAGAACACGGGCATCATCTTCGTCGATGCGGGCAAAGGCAAATGTCTTGGCCATTTTCGAGGAAAGGTAAGAGAGCGTCGAGCCCGGCCGGTCGATGACAGCGATCGGGAAGGTTCGCGCGATATTCTGCCATTTCTGCCAGCGATGGAAATTTTCCAAGCTGTCGGCGCCCATGATCCAGATGAAATGCACATGCGGATTGCGCGCTTTCACGCGGGCAAGCGTATTGGCCGTGTAGCCCACGCCAAATGCCTGTTCGAAGGCGGTGACCTTGATATGTGGGTCGGTGGCAATGCTTTCGCTGCGCGCTATACGCTCCGAAAGTGGTGCCAGATAATTGCGGCTTTTCAACGGATTGCCCGGTGTCACCATCCACCAGAGCTGATCCAGCCCCAGGCGGCGGATGGCGATTTCGGCGACCAGAGCATGGCCCTCATGCGGCGGATTGAACGAGCCGCCGAATAGACCGACGATCATGCCGCGTTCGCTATGCGGCATGCGGAGATAGCGCCGGTCTATATGCTCTGTGGTCACGTCAGGGCCGCGTCTGTCCGTGACCGCGAACGCGGTATTTGAAGGAAGTGAGCTGCTCGACGCCAACAGGGCCACGCGCATGCATCTTGCCGGTGGCGATGCCGATCTCCGCACCCATGCCGAATTCGCCGCCATCGGCAAACTGGGTGGAGGCGTTATGCAGCAGGATGGCCGAGTCGATCTCCGTAAAGAAGCGTTCGACGACTTCGGGGTCTTCGGCAAGCACGGCTTCGGTATGGTTCGACGAATATTTCTGGATATGGTCGATCGCGCCGGAAATGCCGTCGACGACGGCAACGGAAATGATGGCATCCAGATATTCGGTCGACCAGTCTTCTTCGGTCGCAGGCTTCAGGCCCGGCACGACCTTGAGAACGGCGGCGGAGGCGCGCACCTCACAGCCGGCTTCGACCAGAACCTCGATCAGCGGCGTCAGATGCATGCCGATGGCGGCGCCGTCGACCAGTAGGGTCTCGGCTGCGCCGCAGACGCCGGTGCGGCGCATCTTGGCGTTGACGATGATGTTCTTGGCCATTTCGAGATCAGCGGAGGCGTCGACGTAGATATGGCAGAGGCCTTCGAGATGGGCGAAAACCGGTACGCGTGCCTCGCTCTGAACGCGAGCAACGAGGCTCTTGCCGCCGCGCGGCACGATAACATCGATTGTACCACCAAGCCCGCGCAGCATGGCGCCGACAGCGGCGCGATCGGTCACGGGCACAAGCTGGATCGCATGTTCCGGCAAGCCGGCTGCCTTCAGGCCCTCGGCCATGCAGGCATGGATCGCAGCCGAGGAACGGCGCGAATCCGAACCGCAGCGCAGGATCACGGCATTGCCGGCCTTCAGGCAGAGCGCACCGGCATCGGCCGTGACGTTCGGCCGGCTTTCGAAGATGACGCCGATGACGCCGAGTGGCGTACGGACGCGTTCAATCTTCAGGCCATTCGGGCGATCCCAGGCGGCGATCACCTCACCGACGGGGTCGGGAAGTGCCGCAATCGCTCGGATGCCCTCGGCCATTTCGGTGACCCGCTTGTCGTTCAGCGTCAGGCGATCGATGAAGGAGGCGAGCATGTCCGTGCCCTCCACATCCTTCAAATCCTTGGCATTTTCCGACAGGATCTGAGCCTTGTTCGCCATGATAGAATCGGCGATGGCGTTCAGTGCCTTGTTCTTGGCATCGGTGGAAGCAAAGCCCAATGGTCGCGCGGCAGCCTTGGCCTTGCGGCCGATGTCGTTCATCAGCACGTCAATGTCAGGGCTCTGCGCAACTGTATCAAGCATAGCTTGCGTCCTTCTTCTGCCTTTCCGATTTCGAACCGATCTGCGCCGTCATGACCATATCGTCGCGATGGACCATGGCGGCGCGGCCGGGATAACCGAGGATCGCCTCGATCTCAGCCGATTTGCGGCCGGCGATCTGGCGGGCTTCCTCAGCATCGTAGCTGACCAGCCCACGAGCGATCTCGCGGCCGGAGGGAGCGATGATCGCAACTGTATCGCCGCGGGCGAAATTGCCGGAGATGC
This sequence comes from Rhizobium sp. CF142, assembly GCF_000281145.1. Taxonomy (NCBI): domain Bacteria; kingdom Pseudomonadati; phylum Pseudomonadota; class Alphaproteobacteria; order Hyphomicrobiales; family Rhizobiaceae; genus Rhizobium; species Rhizobium sp. CF142. The sequence goes on from NZ_AJWE01000115.1 coordinate 62,545, forward strand.
TGCGCACGCCGGCGGGCAACAGGCTCTTGCCGGCGCCGAGCGCCGTTACGGCGCCTTCATCGAGATGCAGCATACCGGCCGGCTGGAGCTGTCCGGCAATCCATGTCTTGCGGGCGGTGACGGGCGTGCCCGAAGGCGCAAACCAGGAGGAGCGCGCACCTTTTTCGATTGCCGAAAGCGGGCTTTCCATCTTGCCCGACGCGATGATCATGGCGCAGCCGGAGGTCGTCGCGATCTTGCCGGCGTCGATCTTGGTACGCATGCCGCCGCGTGAGAGTTCCGAGGCTGCACCACCAGCCATGGCTTCGATCTCGGGGGTAATTTCCGCAATGGTTTCCAGGAATTGCGCATTTGGATCGAGATGCGGCGGGGCGGTGTAGAGACCGTCTATATCGGAGAGAAGGATCAGCAGGTCGGCGCCGGTCATGGTGGCGACGCGGGCAGCGAGGCGGTCGTTATCACCATAGCGAATTTCGCTGGTCGCGACCGTGTCGTTCTCGTTGATGATCGGCACGGCGCCGATCTTCAGAAGCTGGTTGATGGTGGCGCGGGCGTTGAGGTAACGGCGCCGTTCTTCGGTATCGCCGAGCGTGAGCAGGATCTGGCCGGCGACGATCTCATCGTGTGAGAGGCTTTCGGACCAAGCGCGGGCCAACGCGATCTGGCCGACGGCCGCTGCCGCCTGACTTTCCTCCAGCTTCAGGGCGCCGGAGGGAAGATCGAGCACCGAGCGGCCAAGAGCGATGGCACCGGAGGAGACCACGAGCACATCGACGCCTTTGGATTTCAGCGCAGCGATATCGGCGCACATGGCATCGAGCCATGATTTCTTCAGACCGGTCTTGCGATCGACCAAGAGCGCCGAACCGATCTTTATGACGACGCGGCGATATCGGTCCAGCGGCTTGCGGTTACTCATCGCTCTCGTCCTCGTCGGTGAGGATCATGTCGCGATGGCGTAGTTTCGGTGTCTTGGCCGGCTTTTCCTCGGTATTGGCTTCGACGATGATGTCGCGCAGCGCGCGCAGCACTTCCGTCATTCCCTTGCCGGTGACGGCGGAAATCAGGAAGGGTGTCTTGCCGCAGGCCTTGGCGAGTTCCTTGGCCTTCTTCTTCAGGGTCGCATCGTCGAGTACGTCGATCTGCGAAAGCGCGACAATTTCCGGCTTGTCGACCAGGTCGTTGCCATAGGCTTCGAGCTCGTGTTTCACCGTCTTATAGGCCTTGCCGACCTTTTCCTCCTGGGCAGAGACGAGATGTAGCAGCACGCGCGTGCGCTCGACATGGCCGAGGAAGCGGTCGCCGATGCCCACGCCCTCATGTGCGCCTTCGATAAGACCGGGAATATCGGCAAGGATGAATTCCCGCTCGTCGATCGTGGCGACACCGAGATTGGGATGCAGCGTCGTGAAGGGGTAATTGGCGATCTTCGGCCGGGCGCGTGTCACGGAAGCGAGGAAGGTGGATTTGCCGGCATTCGGCAGACCGACGAGGCCGGCATCGGCAATCAGCTTCAGATGCAGCCAAATGGTCTTTTCTTCGCCCTCAAGTCCGGGATTGGCCCAGTCCGGCGCCTGATTGACCGAAGACTTGAAGTGGGCGTTGCCGAAGCCGCCATTGCCGCCTTTTGCGAGGCAGAAGCGCTGGCCTTCCTCGGTCAGGTCGCAGATGAGGCTTTCCTGATCCTCTTCGAAGATCTGCGTGCCGACGGGAACCTTGAGCGTCACGTCGTCACCATTGGCGCCGGTGCGATTCTTGCCCATGCCGTGCATGCCGACCTTGGCCTTGAAGTGCTGCTGGAAGCGAAAATCGATCAGCGTATTGAGGCCGTTGACGGCTTCTACCCAGACGTCGCCGCCGCGTCCGCCGTCGCCTCCGTCAGGCCCGCCGAACTCGATGAACTTCTCACGACGGAAGGAAACGCTGCCTGCGCCGCCATCACCCGACCGGATATAGACCTTTGCTTCATCGAGAAATTTCATTTTACTTCCAGTACTCGGTGCGTTTGGGCGACCCCTCTTGGCCCATTCGATATAGGCGGTTCAGGCGGAGGTCAAAGAATATCGTGATTTTTGCGAGCTATAACATACAGTACGGCTTCGGTCTCGATGGCAGATACGATCTGGAACGCATCGCCAAAAGTCTCGAAGGCGCTGATGTCATCGCGCTGCAGGAGGTGACGAGAGGTTTCGTTCGCAACGATTATGCCGATATGCCTGCTATCATCGGCGCCTTGTTTCCCGACCATTTCTGGGTCTATGGACCGGCTTGCGACATACATGTCGAGGTGCCGGAAGGCCAGGTTTCCCCGCCGCGCGGCACCCGTTTCCAGTTCGGCAATATGGTTTTGTCGCGCTGGCCTATCCTGTCGACGCGAACGCTGCTTCTGCCGCGCAGCCGCACGGTCGACAAGATCAATTTGCAGCGCGGCGCGACGGAAGCCGTTATTGCGATGCCTGATGGTGCTGTCCGCGTCTATTCCGTCCATCTCGACCACGTTTCCATCGACGAGCGCATTGCACAGCTCCACCATCTCGGCGACCGCATCAATGCGTTCGTTCAGGAAGGCGCGTCGCTGACCGGAGGCTGCGAATTCGGGCTGCCCGAGCCGCCGCTGCCGGAGGATTATATTATTATGGGCGATTTCAATATGGAGCCGGAATCGCCGGAATACTGCACCTTCGCTGGCGCTTTTGACGGGTTTTACGGTCGCACGGCGCGGATCGGCACGCCGATCGATGCCTTTGCGGCGCTTGGCGCCTATGGGCCCGGTAGCTACAGCTGGATGGATCCGGAAGATCACGGCAAGCGCATGCATATCGATTACTGTTTCGTCAGTTGCGGCCTCAAGGACCGGTTGAAATCCGCTGTCATTGATACGAATTCCGTGGGTTCCGATCATTTTCCCCTGCGGGTCGAGATCGGCAATTGAAAGGACGCCGCCCTTAAAGCGTGCCGCGATCTTTCAGATCGCTCACCTCGCTTTAAGGTCTTTGTTTCGTGCATGTCGTTATCGCAAAACCGCTGCATACTTTTGCGCGACATGCCTTGGAGCGGCGTCCCTCTGATGTCAGGCGACCTTTTGCTGCTGCAGCGCGCCGGGCTGCAGCACGGTTTCGATATGGGCGACCATGGTGTTGCGGGCGAAAGAGTAGATTTCGCTGCAGCCGGTCATCCGGAAACCGAGCTTTTCCTGTAGCCGAAGCGAAGCAGGATTGTCGGCAAAGACACCCGAATGGACCGGAACGTCAGGCATGCGCCGCGAGAAACGCTCCAGCACGGCTTCCGCCGCCTCGCTCATATAGCCGCGCTGCCAGTAGTAGCGGTTCAGCCAATAACCGAGGTGCCAGCGGCCGTGACGGAGTTCGATCGACACGTTGCCGATATGAACGTCGTCACTGCCGGTGATCGCCAAACTCCAGTCAGGCATCGCACCCGATGTCACCGGGATCAGCCAATCCAGCGCATCCTGCCGGTCATAGGGGGCGGGAACACGAGCCAGCATGCGGGTGACCGCGAAATCGGACAGCGATTCCGCGATCGCCGGAGCATCGCTCAGCCTGTGAGGGCGGAGCGTCAGCCTCGCCGTTGATATGACCGGCGCGGGACCGGGCATCATAGGCTTGGTGCCGGGTCTTTGAAGAGCTGCAGCACTCATGATATTGCCCCCCAGCTTCTCAGCGACATCCAGGTCTTGCGGTCGAGCCGGTACCATTCGACCGGCACGTTGCTGCCGAGCGCCAGCGACGCGGCAAGGCCGGATCCCTGGAACTGGAAGCCGCACTTCTGGATGACGCGGCGCGAGGCGACGTTCATGACCCGGCAGCGGGCATCGATCTGTTCGACTTGCTGCCTTGTCCTGAACACCATGTCGACGAGGGCATGGCAGGCCTCGGTCATATAACCCTGGTTCCAATAGGGTTCACCCAGCCAGTAACCGATCTCGACGGTCCTTTCATCAGTGTGCGGCTCTACCCCGCAGCAGCCCATGAAGGCACCGTTTTCGGCCTTGGTGATGGCATAGACGCACTTACCAATCTCGCCATTTCGCGTACGCCAAACAAAGTCGGCGGCATCATTGGCGGTATATGGGTGCGGCATACGCGATACCATGGTGGCGACTTTGGCGTTGTTGGCGAGATGGGCAAGGGCGTCAATGTCTTCTTCGTGGGGCGCGCGCATGACGAGCCTTTCCGATAACAAGACAGGGCAATCGGTCCTTAACCGCTCCGGCCTCAGCCGTTCCATGGGAGACCGCTGGTCGTCCCTGGGCGACCGTGATTGGTCGACCCTTGTCATTTCGCCTTGCATGTTCAGTCCTCCTGTTTGGACAAAGAAAAAGGGGAGATGGCGCCCCATCTCCCCTGTTTTCTGGACTGAACCTGGTATGGCCAGCCGGGTCGATGAGACGCCGGCTGTTTTAGAGCGCTACCGGCTTATTCCGCTGCTTCCGCTTTCGGCATTACAGACACGTACACGCGACCATTGGCCTTCGTTCGGTAGTCCACATTGCCGGCCGTAAGCGCAAAAATGGTGTGATCCTTGCCGAGGCCGACATTGGCGCCCGGATGCCACTGGGTTCCGCGCTGGCGAACGATGATGTTGCCTGCTACGACGTTTTCGCCGCCGAACTTCTTCACGCCGAGGCGCTTGGAATCGGAATCGCGACCGTTACGCGAGGAACCGCCAGCTTTTTTATGTGCCATTGGAGTTCTCCTTTAAACCTGAAACCCGTTGATCTTACTTGGCGGCCACGATGTCCGTGATGCGGACAACCGTGTGATGCTGACGATGGCCGCGCGAACGCTTCGAATTCTGACGACGACGCTTCTTGAAGGCGATAACCTTCTTGCCGCGGGTCTGGTCGACGACTTCCGCCTTGACGGAGGCGCCGGCTACGAAGGGCGCACCGATCGCCGCGTCGGCGCCTTCGCCGATCACGAGGACTTCGGTGAATTCAATGGAGTCGCCAGCGGAGGCTTCAAGCTTCTCGATGGTCAGCACGTCGTTGGCTGCCACACGGTACTGCTTACCGCCGGTCTTGATGACTGCGAACATTATTTTATCCTTTCATGTTCGATCCAGCTCTCCCCGCAATACGCAGGTGGCTGTCTTCTTATCAGTCGAAGTTAAGCAGGGATTTCAGGGAACTGGCCCGGAACTCTTGTCTGCCGGTGAAACCCCGCGCAAGCGCGAGGCGGGCAAGGGGCGGATTACTCCACTCCTATTGCGAAAGCGGGATACGCGAGTGACAAAAAGGTGTCAAGGCAAAAGGATGGAAAAGCTTGATATTTCGGCTTGCCAGCCTGTCATTTGCTCGTTATGAGAACGCCCGCGCCGAACAAGCGCCGACCAAGACCGCGGAGAGGTGGCAGAGTGGTCGAATGCACCGCACTCGAAATGCGGCATACCTGCAAGGGTATCGTGGGTTCAAATCCCACCCTCTCCGCCACGTCCTTTTCATAACCCTTATGAAAAATGCTTTTTCAGCGCGGATGGCGTGACACTTGTTGCTTACCCTAATCCGCCAATAAGGTCGATTTCCGTTCGCAGAACGTGATCGGCTAGTGGGAAATGCTTACGAGTCAGTGCTTTAACGGGCGGTGATGTGGCGCCACTATGTCGCTGATAACTAAAGGCTTTTCATAATGCTTCTTTTAGCCTGAAGTCGGCCGCGTCGAAACAGCATGCGAAACCTGCCGATGTCGCAGATCAAACCTGCAGCGCTCACAATATCCGTTCTGCCCAGCGATCATTTATTCTTCAGGAGCCACATCTTGCCTGCCATGGTAATGCCCTGCGCGGAGGTCTCCGGGGTCGCATCTGCGTCCAGGCTCTGCAGAAAGCCGTAGTCTCGCAATTCGTTCAAGGTGGTCGTTGTCAGGAATTTCACCTTGATTGGCCGCTCCTTGAAACGGTCGGTCCTGGCATAGGTGACGGTGGCGTTCAGATGGGTCCATTTATTGCCGTCCTGGGCAAACAGGTCACCGTCCTTGGCGAGCTTTAAACCCCTGATCTGGGTCGGCGTCAGCGAGACCAGTGGCGCCGGCGCGGTGTCTTTGGTGCTTTTTTCGGTTGTAGTCAAAGTTCGGTCCTTGAATGGTGTAATCGTTTTGAAATGCGGGTCTGTGACATTCTCTGCAGTCGCCTTTTATCGCCGCGCGCAGCACGGACATGGCAGGCCTGGCAGCGGGTTTGCGACCGGCATCTGCGATTTCGACCCGGTGCGGTTGAAAGCCGGCGGTAGCAGCTCTTCGGCATGGGAAGATTGCGGATCGGTGGCAGTTCAATACCAACGAAAAAGGCCAGACATCCGCCTGGCCTTCCATGCCTTCATCACCATGCCAGTACATCCGTGGTCATGGGGAGTTAAGCCTTAAGCGGCCTGAAGCTGGCCTGCGGACATTTTGCCGGACCTTTGGTCCTGCTCAAGTTGATAGCCAAGCTTCTGACCTTCAACGATCGAGCCCATGCCGGCGCGCTCGACTGCGGAGATGTGAACGAAGACGTCCGCACTGCCGTCGTCAGGCTGAATGAAGCCGAAGCCCTTGGTGGCGTTGAACCATTTAACTGTGCCGGTGGTCATAACAAACCCTTTCATAGCAACGATTAATCTGCCGCCGGGCGACGCACGGCGGTTGTTTCGACTTTTGAGAGGGAAAGTTGATCAAGAAGCGCAAAGCGCAGCAAAAGCAAATAACGGCAAACAAAGTATCGATGGCGTTCTATATCCATAATGGGTTATCGCGTCAACCTTTGTTCCTCAAAGTTTTGGATTTGCTACTAAAGGATGTATTCCTGCGTCGTTGATCTGAATCACACTATAATAGGCTCCGGATATCGACTTTGCGTTCGTGGGTGCGTGACATGCTTTGCGTTTCGGAACTGTGGCTTCATTGTTTCGACGACGTCGTCTGCGCATTCCCCAAAGGTTGGAATCTCGTTGACGATAGCGTTTTTCGCCTTGATCGAAATCAATGCGGACCTGCAGCTTTCTCCGACTCGATCATCTGCAATTATGCAAGTTTTCAGGGCTTCAGGGGCTGTGATCGTCGCTCTTCTTCCATGTGAATCTCACAGCGGTCTGAGAACAGTTTTTCGCTGAGGAAATCGACGAGGACGCGGACCTTGGGTGAGAGGTGCCGGTTGGATGGCCAGAGGAGATGGAACTGGGCAGGGGCGTCTATATGGGCGTCCAGCACGGTGCGCAGCCTGCCGTCGGCTAGCGGGTCGCGGGCAAGGAAATCGGGCATGCAGCCAATGCCCATGCCGCTGATGGTGGCGCCGCGAAGGGCTTCCATGTTGTTGCAGGTCAGAACGGTACGGGTTCTGATTTCCGGATGGTCCGCGGTGAGGCCGAGCGGCCAGGGCTGCAGCTTTCCGGAATTCGGAAATCGGAACCGGACGCTCAAATGACCCTCGAGGTCGCGGGGGCAATCCGGTGTGCCGTGTTTTTCCAGATAGGCAGGCGCGGCGCATAGCAGAAGCTGAAACGGGCGAAGTGCGCGCGACATCAGTCTCGAGTCTGGCAAGGTCCCGCTGCGGATTGCAACATCGACGCCCTCTTCGATCAGATCGACAATCCGGTCGTTGAAGTCGAGATCCAGTTCGACCTCCGGGTTGAGGTTCACGAATTCCGGCAGGATCGGCAGGATCAGATGGTAGCTGACCAGCGGTACGCTGACGCGCAGCCGTCCCCGAGGGGTCGCGACAGCCTGAGCGAGCGAGGCCTGAGCGTCTTCCAGGTCATCAAGGATACGCCGGCAGCGTTCGTGGAACAGGCGGCCTTCTTCCGTCAGCCGCAAGCTCCGTGTCGAGCGCTGGAACAGGCGGACGCCGAGCTGTTGTTCAAGCGCGGTCACAGCCTTGCCGACAGCGGAGGCGGAAAGGCCGAGAGCACGGCCGGCGGCGACGAAACTTCCAAGATCCGCCGTTCTGACGAATGCGGTGAGGCCACCCAGAGGTTGGTCCATGTGCCGATCCATTCGAGCGGTTTCTTCCTTTATATGCGGAACAAACCATAGGTTATCGAAGAATTATCCTCAATTTATGCTGCTTTTCGCAATCGAAGTCCAGGCGTTTCAGCGCCCGCGCCCCTCCCAAGCGCATCCCACTCTCGAACCAGCGGATATCCTATGACCGTTCCTCACAAGTCCAAACCTGTAAGTATCGCGGAGAAAATCTTCGTCTTGATCGCCGTCTGCTCGGCAGCGGCGGCTATGCCTCTTACCTTTACAGGTCCCGCCGTGGCCCTGCCGGCGATCAGCGCCGAACTTGGCGGCAGCCCCATTGCCCATAATTGGGTCACCAATGCTTTCATGCTGACATTCGGCAGCACATTGATGGCTGCCGGCGCGCTGGCGGACAGCTATGGCCGCAAATGCATCTTCCTGTGCGGCCTTGCCGCCTTCATCCTGTTTTCCGGCGGGCTTGCCTTTTCGCCTGACATTATCTGGTTCGACAGCCTTCGCGCGCTTCAGGGTTTCGGCTCGGCCGCGGCCTTTTCCGGCGGGATGGCATCGCTGGCGCAGGAGTTCGACGGAAAGGAGCGCATGCGTGCCTTCAGTCTCGTCGGTGCAAGTTTCGGTATTGGGCTGGCGTTCGGACCGATGGCGTCGGGCATGATGATCGAGGCCTTCGGTTGGCGGACGATTTTCGCACTCGTGGTTGGCCTCGCTATTATCGCTTTCGTTTTCGGGGCGGTATTCCTGACGGAAACCCGCGACCCCGAGGCAAGGGGGCTCGATTGGCCGGGTGCGATCAGCTTCACGCTCGCCCTGTCGCTCTTTACCTATGGCGTGCTGCGGGCGCCGGAAAGCGGCTGGGGCGATGCTTTCACACTTGCGCTCATTTTCGGCTCGGCGCTGCTGATGGCCCTCTTCTGCTTCATCGAGCATCTCGTAAGGCGGCCGATGCTCGATCTGACGCTTTTCCGCTATCCTCGCTTTGTCGGTGTGCAGCTTCTGGCGGCTGCGCCCGCTTACGCTTTCGTCGTCCTGCTGATCCTGCTGCCGGTGCGCTTCGTCGGTGTCGAGCGCTTGAGTGCGGTTGCCGCCGGACAGATTATGATCGCGCTTTCCGGTCCGCTTCTCATCCTGCCGGTCGCGGCCGGGCTGCTGACCCGGTGGTTGCCGGCAGCAACGATCTGCAGCGTCGGTCTTGTCATTTCGGCCGCCGGTCTCTTCTGGCTCGCGAACATTCCCGTCGGTTCGGACCATGTGGCGCTTATCGCGCCGCTGCTAACGATCGGTATCGGCATCAGCCTGCCCTGGGGCCTCATGGACGGGCTTGCCGTCAGTGTCGTGCCGAAAGAGCGTGCCGGCATGGCAACCGGGATCTTCAGCACGACCCGCGTCGCCGGAGAAGGGGTGGCGCTCGCCATTGTGAGTGCGGTTCTCTCCGCGCTGACGCAGTCCTATCTTGGAACAAGCCATGAAGCGACAGTGGCGGCGCAGCGACTGGTGACGGGCGATCTCAACGGTGCGGGCCAGGCTCTTTCCGGCATGGGAGAACTGGACCTCATGCATGCCTATAATAATGCTTTCAGCCTGCTCCTGTGGTTTCTGACCGGCATCACGATTTTGACGGCAATCGTCATTTTCACTTTCATGGGACGAGGTGCCGGCGAAGCCGACGAGGCGGCTGAAGAGTCTATTGCTGTTTGAACAGAAAAGGGCGGATGAACGTTTCCGCCCTTTTAACTATAGATACCGAAAAACTACTCTCCCCGAAGCAATTTATCCTGCAAAATTACATCCCACAGTAACGACTCCTAAAGTCCGGGCTGGCACTTTTATTCTCATTGGCATTGTGTATGCGTTTTTACTGGCTGGGGTTTTGCAATGAGTCGTAATCGGGATGATTGGGTCAGCCAGCGGGCGTATGCCATCTGGGAAGAGGAAGGCCGGCCGCATGGTCGGGGCGAAAGCCACTGGGCGCAGGCGCTCAGGGAATTCGAACAGCTCGAAGCCACCAAGGCTTCTGCCGATGGGAGCGATCTCATCGAAAAGCTGAAGGCAGCCGGGCGCCTGATGCGGGCCTATGACGAAGCTGAAACGCAGGATGTTCAGAACAACTGGCGCAAGGCGGCCCGCTAGGCTGAGGCCGGCGTCGGAGAAGCGCTATATACTGAATGCTAAAGGCCGCCGGCCGTCGGGCCGGCGGCTTTTTCGTTGTCAGGCCGGCTTGTTCGCAAACATGATGTGAACGGTCCTCCGCTCTGTATATTCATCGAAGCCGCCGGCCAAGCATCGGGTCCTGCCTCCGACTACTGGCGAGCGGCCCAGCTGAGACCACGCCGGAGAATGAGGGGCATGTAGGGGTGGCTGAATTCGGCGGCGACGTGGCCGAGTGCGGAATAGAAGACGCGGCCTTCGCCAAAATGTCGCTTGAAGACGACGGGCATCGCGATATTGCGCGCGGCAGGATCGTACTGGCCGGTGAAGGTCGTGGTGGCGAGGATTTCCACCGAGGGGTCGTAGTGCAGATAATACTGCTCCGAGCGGTAGTCGAAGTCCGGAATGCCTTCCATCAGCGGATCGTCCTGCCGCGTTACGGCAACCCGGAAGTCAATGATATTGCCGGGATGGGCAACCCAGGTGACGCCGGAGACGTAGCGGAAGGCTGCGCTCTCCTTGAAGGAGGTGGCAAGGCAGCCGTGATGGCCGCCGAGGCCGAGACCGCCGCGAACAGCTTGGACCAGGGCATCTGCATGCGGCTTTTCCAGCTTCTCGCCGGTAATGACCGGCACCAGAAGATCGGCGCTGGCGAGAAGCGGCGAGCCGAAGATGCCGAGATCATTGGTGATTTCGACTGCAAAGCCGTCCTCGCGCAGCAATTCGCCGACGATATTTGCGCAGGGCTCCGGCTCGTGGCCCTGCCAGCCGCCCCAGACGATGATCGCCTTTTTCATATTTCCTCCTCTAGGCCTGAATAAGCAGGCTTTCGACGGTAACACTATAGCGCAACGGTTCGCCGGCCAGATGTCCCCCGATCTCTTCGACCGTGAAAGCGCCGAGACGCGGGGCGTTCACTGCCGACGTCGCTAGCGATATAACGAATGTCTCCGATGCGAAAGCCGTTGCCGGCATACTCGAGACATGGCCGGTTTTCGATGTGGCCGGCAAGTTAATCACTCTGCCGAAAGGCGTATTCCGTATGAAAGCTGTCTCTAATCTTCTTATTTTTGCAGATATGTAACCGAGATAACTTTTTCCTGACGTGTAACTTGGCTAAGGTCCGCGCATCTGTGGCTTGCAAAAGGTGAGATGTATGGCAGGTGAAACGGTACTCGTCGTTGGCGGCGCTGGGTATATTGGCTCGCATACGTGTCTCGATCTGGCGAACAAGGGTTACAAGCCCGTCGTCTTCGATAATTTTTCCAACGGCCATCGCGAATTCGTCAGATGGGGACCGGCGGAAGAGGGTGATATCCGCGATCGCGCCCGGCTCGATGAGGTGCTGGCAAAGCACAAGCCATCGGCGATCCTGCATTTTGCGGCGCTGATCGAAGTCGGCGAATCGGTCAAGGATCCGGTCTCGTTTTATGAGAACAATGTCATCGGCACATTGACGCTGCTGTCGGCAGCGCAGGCCGCCGGCATCAACGCCTTCGTCTTCTCGTCTACCTGCGCGACCTATGGTCTGCCGCAGAGCGTGCCGCTCGATGAGACGCACCGTCAGGTGCCGATCAATCCCTATGGCCGCACCAAATATATCGTCGAGCAGGCGCTTGCCGATTACGACCAGTACAAGAGCCTTCGTTCCGTCGTGCTGCGTTATTTCAATGCCGCCGGTGCCGATTTCGAAGGCCGGATCGGCGAATGGCACCAGCCGGAAACGCATGCGATCCCGCTGGCGATCGATGCGGCGCTGGGCCGTCGCCAGGGCTTCAAGGTTTTCGGCAGCGATTATGAGACGCGCGACGGCACCTGCGTGCGCGACTATATCCATGTTCTCGATCTTGCCGATGCGCATGTGCGCGCCGTCCAATATCTGCTTGATGGCGGCGAATCCGTCGCGCTCAATCTCGGCACGGGTACCGGCACCACGGTGAAGGAATTGCTCGGCGCCATCGAGGATGTCTCCAGGAAGCCATTCCCGGTCGAATATATCGGTCGCCGCGAAGGCGATTCGCACACGCTTGTCGCCAATAACGACAAGGCGAGGGACGTGCTGGGCTGGGTGCCGCAGTATGATCTCTCGCAGATCATTCAGTCGGCCTGGAACTGGCATGCGAGATCAAATCACCACTGAACGCGGGTCACGCCCCAACGTTCTCGTCATCACTGCGGATCAATGGCGCGGCGATTGCCTCTCGGCTGTGGGGCACGCCTGCGTCAGGACGCCGAATGTTGATGCCCTGGCAAAGGAGGGAGTGCTTTTCCGGCGCCATTATGCCGGTGCGGCTCCCTGCTCACCAGCGCGCGCCACACTTTATACCGGCCTCTACCAGATGAACCACCGGGTCTGCCGGAACGGCTCGCCGCTCGACCGGCGGTTCGACAATCTGGCGCTGGCGGCAAGACGGGCGGGTTACGATCCGACGCTGTTCGGCTACACGGATACGGCGCCAGATCCGCGCGATATGGATGCCAATGATCCGCATCTGACGACCTATGAAGGTGTGCTGCCGGGTTTTTCGGTTCGCCAGCTTCTGCCGGAGCATGAGAGGCAATGGCTTTCCTGGCTGCGCTCGCGCGGCCACGCGGATGCCGTCAGTCGTGATATCCATATTCCGGTCGGCGCTGCAGCAGGGGAAATCTTGAATGCAGCGCCAGCCTATTCACGCGAAGAGACGCAGACCGCTTTCCTGACCGGGGAATTCATCCGCTGGATGGGCGAGCAGGATGCGCCTTGGTTCGCGCATATTTCCTTCCTGAGGCCGCACCCACCCTTCTCTGTGCCGGAGCCATTCAACCGCATGTTCAAGCCGGGCGAAGGCCCGGCCTTTGCACGTGCAACAGACCGCGAAACTGAACGGCAAGGCCATCCCTATCTCGCCTATGCCATGCCGCGTGCCGACAAGGGCAATTTCATCCATGGGGCGGAAGGGCCGCTCAGCGATTTGAGCGCTGCCGACTTCGACGCCATCAGGTCGATCTACTACGGGATGATTGCCGAGGTAGACGACCAGCTCGGGCGTATCTGGCAAGTGCTGAAGGATGCCGGCGAGTGGGACAATACGATCGTTGTCTTCACGTCCGATCATGCCGAGATGGCGGGTGATCACTGGACACTCGGCAAGGGCGGCTATTTCGACGGCAGCTATCATATTCCGCTCGTCATCCGCGATCCTGGCGCGGCTTCTGCCGGCGGTATCATCGAGAATTTCACCAGTGCTGCCGATGTGTTCCCTACGCTCTGCGATCGGCTCGGTATCGGGCCTGCTAATGAAATCGATGGGCGTTCGCTTGCGCCTTTCCTCGATGGCGGCGTGGCGCAGGGCTGGCGGGATGCGGCTTTCTGGGAATTCGATTTCCGGGATATCGCCCGTGGCGAGGCGGAGCGGCATTTCGGCCTTCGGTCGAACGAGCTGAATCTTGCCGTCATCCGCGACGAGCAATTCAAATACGTGCATTTCACCGCATTGCCGGCGCTGCTCTTCGATCTCGTCAACGATCCGATGGAGCTGCGCAATCTTGCCGATGATCCGACCTATGCCTCGGTGCGGCTCAACTATGCCGAACGGCTGCTGTCGCTCAGGGCTCGGCATCTGGATCAGACGCTTGCCTATGCCGAACTGACGGAAAAAGGGCCGGTAATGTACCGGCCCTGATTAAACATCAGAAGTTTCCGAGGAAATCCCGCTTGCCGACCGGCGCACCCTGGTTGCGCAGGATGGCGTGTGCCGTCGTCACGTGAAAATAGAAGTTCGGCAGTGCGAAGAGGGCGATATATTCGATGCCGGGAACGACGGAGCCATTGCGGCCCGGCACGGTGATTTCTCTTACATCGCTACCATCAAGAGCCTCGGCAGTGAAGCTCGCAAGGAAAGCTTCGGTCTTGGCCATACGTTCGCGCAGGTCAGCGATCGTCGCTTCGTTGTCCTCGAATTTAGGCGCGTCAGTCGCCGTCAGGCGGGCGAGCGCGAACTTGGCGCTATCGCTGGCGCGCTGGTACTGGCCGGAAAGCGGCAGCATATCCGGGGCGAGGCGAGCGTTTACGAGGATGGTCGGGTCGATCTTCTTTTCCTCGGCATAGGCTTCCGCCTTGTCGAGATAGGTCTTCAGGCTGGCAATGCCGCGCTGGAACATAGGCACGGTCAGGCGATACATCGAAATGGACATTGTCCTGTCTCCAAAATCTTTAAAAACAGCCTGTGTGCGCAGGCTATTCGGGGCTCCGACTAGATGGGGATCTCTACGGCTTTCGCAATAAGCGCCTGTGACGGTTCACCGCCCATCATGGCCGGATTGCAACAGGCCGATCATGCACAATTCGCCGCAGTAGGCGTCGTCTATCCGGCAGCGACAGCCGAAATCGGCAAAGAGGCTTGACGCCGTTTCGATAAAATGGAATGAATATTCCGCGAAACAAATTTTACGGTTTGTTTGTTCCGTTTTGACGGAGCCGCCACGGGAGAGGCGGCGTGGGATTGAGGTCTGCAGACGGATGTCTGAGGCCCCGGCGTGAGGAGGGTGCAGCCGGGCACCGCTTTGTGGAGGAAATGCAATGAAAAAACTCATCCTGGGAACTGCGATGGCGCTCGTCCTGTCGACGGCCGCACACGCAGAAACCGTCGGCGTTTCGATGGCCAAATTCGACGACAACTTCCTGACAGTTCTGCGCAACGGCATGACCGATTATGCAAAGACGCTTAGTGGGGTCACGCTGCAGGTCGAAGACGCGCAGAACGACGTTTCCAAGCAGCAGAGCCAGATCCAGAATTTCATCGCCTCCAAGGTCGATGCAATCATCGTGAACCCTGTCGATACCGATGCGACGACGGCGATGTCGAAGCTTGCGGCCGATGCAGGCATTCCGCTTGTCTACGTCAACCGCCAGCCGGTCAACGTCGACACGCTGCCGGACAAGCAGGCTTTCGTGGCGTCCAACGAGCAGGAATCCGGCACGCTGGAAACCAAGGAAATCTGCCGTATTCTCGGTGGCAAGGGCAAGGCCGTCGTCATCATGGGCGAGCTCTCCAACCAGGCTGCGCGCATGCGGACCCAGGACATTCATGACGTCATCAAGACGGACGAATGCAAGGGACTGGAGATCGTGGAAGAGCAGACGGCCAACTGGGATCGTACTCAGGGCGCCGACCTGATGACCAACTGGCTCTCCAGCGGCATCGAGTTCGACGCCGTGATCTCCAACAACGACGAAATGGCGATCGGCGCCATCCAGGCGCTGAAGGCCGCCGGCAAGGATATGAGCAAGGTCGTCGTCGGCGGCGTCGACGCCACGCAGGACGCGCTTGCCGCCATGCAGGCGGGTGACCTGGACGTCACCGTGTTCCAGGATGCCGCTGGCCAGGGCAAGGGCGCGCTCGATACGGCACTCAAGATTGCCAAGGGCGAAAAGGCCGACAAGAAGGTCTACATCCCCTTCCAGCTCGTCACGCCTGCCAACGTCAAGGACTTCGTCACAAAGAACTGAAGCAAACGCCGAGCAGGATGCGGGCTCTGCCCGCATCCTTTCAGCCTGTCCGTATCCGGAGGAGATGATATGGCCGTCAGCCCGTCAACCATGGCAGCCGTGCGCGCGAGCGGCGCAGTTCCGAATGCGGAATATCTTTTGAGCGCAGAGGGCGTTCGCAAGGAATTTCCAGGCGTCGTCGCGCTCGACGATGTGCAGTTCCGGCTGAAGCGCGCCTCCGTGCATGCGCTGATGGGTGAAAACGGCGCTGGCAAGTCGACGCTAATGAAGATCCTCGCCGGCATCTACACGCCCGACAAGGGCGATATCCGCCTGAAAGGGGTCGAAATCCGGCTGAAATCTCCGCTCGATGCGCTGGAAAACGGCATTGCCATGATCCATCAGGAACTGAATCTGATGCCGTTCATGACGGTCGCGGAAAACATCTGGATTCGCCGCGAGCCTAAGAACCGCTTCGGTTTCGTCGATCATGGCGTAATGCATCGCATGACCGAGGAGCTGTTTGCCCGGCTCAATATCGCGATCGATCCCGATATCGAGGTCCGCTATCTCTCGGTCGCAAACCGGCAGATGGTCGAGATCGCCAAGGCGGTTTCCTACAATTCCGACGTCCTCATCATGGACGAGCCGACTTCCGCGTTGACGGAGCGCGAGGTCGAGCATCTTTTCCGTATCATCCGCGACCTTAGGTCTCAAGGCATCGGCATCGTCTACATCACCCACAAGATGAACGAGCTCTTCGAGATCGCCGACGAGTTCTCCGTTTTCCGCGACGGCCGCTATATCGGCACGCATGCCTCGACCGAGGTCACCCGCGACGACATCATCCGCATGATGGTCGGGCGCGAGATCACCCAGATGTTCCCCAAGGAAGAGGTGCCGATTGGCGAGGTCGTGCTCTCGGTCAAGGATCTCTGTCTCAACAGGGTCTTCCGCGACGTCTCCTTCGAGGTGAGAGCCGGCGAGATTCTCGGTGTGGCCGGCCTTGTCGGCTCCGGGCGCTCAAACGTCGCCGAAACGCTTTTCGGGGTAACGCCGGCAAGTTCCGGCTCGGTTGAACTCTTCGGCAAGCCGGTGACCATATCCTCGCCGACCGAGGCCATTCGTCACCAGATGGCGTTTCTGACCGAGGATCGGAAAGACACCGGTTGTCTACTGATCCTCGATATTCTGGAGAACATGCAGATTGCCGTCCTGCAGGACAGATATGTCAAGGGCGGCTTCGTGCAGCAGAGTGCGATCGAGGCGACCTGCGAAGACATGGCAAAAAGGCTACGCGTGAAAACGCCCAGTCTTTACGAGCGTGTCGAGAATCTTTCGGGCGGCAATCAGCAGAAGGTGCTGATCGGGCGCTGGTTGCTCACCCATCCGAAGATTTTGATCCTCGACGAGCCGACGCGCGGCATCGATGTCGGCGCCAAGGCGGAAATTCATCGGCTGGTCACCGAAATGGCGCGAAACGGCGTGGCGATCATCATGATATCGTCCGAGATGCCCGAAGTGCTCGGCATGAGCGACCGCATCATGGTCATGCATGAAGGACGCGTGACCGGTTTCCTCAATCGCGATCAAGCAACGCAGATCAAGGTGATGGAGCTGGCTGCGCAGTGATGCGCCGCCCGTGATCACCCAAGGGAGGTTTGACATGAGTACCAAGGCAGCAGAGGGCACGGCTCCGCTCGCAACCCGGCCGAGGCGGCGGCGCATGCCGCCGGAGCTCAGCATCTTCCTTGTGCTGGTCGGCATTGCGCTTATCTATGAAGTGCTCGGCTGGCTGTTCATCGGCCAGAGTTTCCTTCTGAATTCGCAGCGCCTGACGATCATGATCCTGCAGGTTTCCGTCATCGGTATTATTGCTGTTGGCGTGACACAGGTCATTATCACCGGCGGCATCGATCTTTCGTCGGGCTCGGTCGTCGGCATGACGGCGATGATCGCAACGAGCTTCGCCCAGTCCTCTACCTGGGGACGCGCCGTCTTCCCCTCGCTGACCGACCTGCCGGCTCTCGTGCCGATCATGATCGGCCTGCTGATCGGGGCGGCTGCCGGTCTCATAAACGGCGCGCTCATCGCCTATACGAAGATCCCACCGTTCATCGCGACGCTCGGCATGTTCGTTTCGGCCAGAGGTGTGGCGAAGTGGTATACAAAGGGACAGCCGGTTTCGGGCATTACCGAGCAGTTTCATTTCATCGGAACCAAGGCGTGGCCGGTCGTCGTTTTCCTCGTCGTCGCGCTTATCTTTCATATTGCGCTGCGCTACACGCGCTATGGCAAGTTCACCTATGCCATCGGCGCGAACCCGCAGGCTGCGCGCGTGTCCGGCATCAATATCGAGGCGCACCTCGTCAAGGTCTATGTGATAGCGGGACTGCTTGCCGGTCTTGCCGGTATCGTTACGGCTGCGCGCGCTGAAACCGCGCAAGCGAGCATGGGGGTCGGGTATGAACTCGACGCAATCGCCGCGACCGTGATCGGCGGCACCTCGCTTACCGGCGGCGTCGGGCGCATCACCGGTACCGTCATCGGCACCATCATCCTCGGCGTCATGACGTCAGGCTTCACTTTCCTCAGGATCGACGCCTACTACCAGGAAATCGTCAAGGGCGTCATCATCATCGCGGCCGTCGTTATCGACGTCTACAGGCAGAAGAAACGAACTAAGCACTGAACCGGAAAAGGGGGCTTCGGCCCCCTTCATTGTTTCATGGGAAATGGCTGCGATCACGACGAGGATTCAGGGCTTACGATGTCTTCAGATGGTGTGTGAGTTTCCGGCGGTCACCCAAAATCATCTCGGAAGGAATATCGGCGGGGTAGAAGAGAGCTATTTCCAGTCCCTCCGCGATAGCGTCATCTGTTGGTCCCGGCAGTTCTTCCTCACGCATCCGTGCTTCGAAGACGGCGAGCAGAAAATCGAAGCTTTCGCCTTGTGGTGAAATAAACTTTTTTCGTTCGACTTCGATCAGATCCACCAAATCCAAAGACACGCCGATCTCTTCTCTTATCTCTCGGCGAAATGCGGCGGAGAAATCCTCGCCTTCTTCGACCGTTCCGCCCGGCAGAGACCAGCCGGCATGCATGCCGCTTCTCTTCGCCAGGACGATTTGGCCTCTGGCACTATGGATGATGCCGATCGCTCCGCCCAATGCCCGGCGGGAAAAGTGCTTGTGTTTCTGTGTCTCAAAATCGGCTTCCGGCAAGGGTTGGTCGGCTGTCGTCAGCCTGGCATCCGGGTATTGTCGAATAAGCGCCTGGAAAATTCCCTCACTCATCGGGGTCTTTCAGATCATTGGCAAAAAAGACTTTCCGCGGCGGTTGAGCCTGCGGACCACGGCATCCAAGGTATTTGCGACGTCACCTTTTGCATCGCAAAATTGCACGGTTTCCACATTGCGTATTTGTAAAAAAATAGGTGGCGCTTTCTGCCAGCTTTTCTATTCTTGCCACTTCGATCCGCCCGTTCGGGCAGTGCAGGAAAGCAGATGCAACTCGTATTCGACGGTCATAACGACGTTCTCCTTCGACTCTGGTCCCATGCGAAAGACGGAAGTGATCCGGTTGCGGAATTTGCTGATGGTACGACCGCAGGCCATATAGATGCCCCGCGGTCAAAGGCCGGCGGTCTGGCGGGCGGCCTTTGTGCCATCTACATTCCCTCGGGCGATCTGGTTTTTGCCGATCCGGATGGGAACGGCCATTACGCGACGCCGCTTGCTGCTCCGCTTGATCCGCTGCCGTCGCTCACAATTGCTACGGAAATGGCGGCGATTGCGCTCCGGCTCGACCGTGCCGGCGCCTGGCGGCTTTGCCGCACGGTGAAAGATATCCGCAAGGCGATGGCATCAGGCATTTTCGCTGCTGTTATGCATATCGAAGGCTGTGAGGCGATTGGCGCCGATCTTGCTGCGCTTGATGTCTTTTACGCCGCCGGGCTGCGCTCGCTCGGCCCGGTGTGGAGCCGGCATAATATCTTCGGTCACGGCGTGCCGTTTGCCTTCCCGAGTTCGCCGGACACGGCTCCGGGTCTGACGGAAGCCGGCTTCGCGCTGGTGCGCGAGTGCAACCGCCTCGGAATCATGATCGACCTTGCCCATATCACCGAGAAGGGCTTCTGGGATGTGGCGAAGACGAGCGATCAGCCGCTGGTAGCCAGCCATTCCAACGTCCATGCGCTGACGCCGGTCGCGCGCAACCTTACCGACAGGCAGCTCGATGCGATCCGTGAGCGGCGCGGTCTTGTCGGCGTGAACTATGCGACGGCGATGCTTCGTCCAGATGGCCGCTCCGATGCGGACACGCCGCTCTCCGACATGATCCGGCATATCGACTATCTGGTGAACCGGGTCGGTATCGACTGCGTGGCGCTCGGTTCGGACTTTGACGGTGCTACCATTCCGGAAGAAATCGGTGATGCCTCGGGCAACCAGAGGCTGATTGCCGCTCTCCGGCAAGCTGGCTATGGTGCGGAGGACTTGACCAAAAT
Source organism: Rhizobium sp. CF142 (assembly GCF_000281145.1). Classification (NCBI taxonomy): domain Bacteria; kingdom Pseudomonadati; phylum Pseudomonadota; class Alphaproteobacteria; order Hyphomicrobiales; family Rhizobiaceae; genus Rhizobium; species Rhizobium sp. CF142. The sequence continues at coordinate 82,634 of NZ_AJWE01000115.1, forward strand.
GGCCAGCGAAAACTGGCTTCGCATTCTGGCTTCGGCGTGGAGGGAAGAGGACGCCTGAGACCAAATAATACTTAGTAATCAATCAAAACAGGGGAACAAACCATGATGATTACCAAACTGAACCGCAGCTTCCGCCTTCTTTCCGCAGGAGCTGCCCTTTCGCTCCTGATGGTGGCAGCGCCTGCTGCCTTCGCAGAGACGCCGAAGGATACGCTCGTCCAAGGGTTCGCCATCGATGACATCATCACGATGGATCCGGGCGAAGCTTTTGAGCTTTCGACAGCTGAGGTCACCAGCAACACCTACAGCCTGCTCGTTCGTCTCGACATGAACGACACGTCGAAGATCAAAGGCGATCTCGCCGACAGCTGGACCGTTTCCGATGACGGCCTGACCTATACTTTCAAGCTGAAGCCGGATCTGAAGTTCGCCTCCGGCAATCCGATCACCGCCGAAGATGTCGCCTGGTCCTTCGAGCGTGCCGTCAAGCTCGACAAGAGCCCGGCCTTCATTCTCACCCAGTTCGGCCTGACCGGCGACAACGTCACCGAAAAGGCGAAGGCCGCCGATCCAACCACCTTCACCTTCACTGTCGACAAGCCTTACGCTCCGAGCTTCGTGCTGAACTGCCTGACGGCAACCGTGGCTTCGGTCGTCGACAAGAAGCTGGTCCTCGATCACGTGAAGACGGTAACCGTCGATGCCGACCACAAGTACGATAACGACTTCGGCAATGATTGGCTGAAGACGAATTATGCCGGCTCCGGCGCTTACAAGCTGCGTGAGTGGCGCGCCAACGAAGTCGTCGTCATGGAGCGTAACGACAATTACTACGGCGAGAAGGCAAAGCTCAATCGCGTCATCTATCGCTACATGAAGGAAAGCTCGGCTCAGCGCCTGGCGCTTGAGGCCGGCGATATCGATATCGCCCGCAACCTGGAGCCCGGCGACCTTGACGCCGTGACCAAAAATGCGGATCTCACCACCACCAATGCGCCGAAGAGCACCGTCTATTACGTCAGCCTCAACAGCAAGAACGAGAACCTGAAGAAGCCTGAGGTCCAGGAAGCCTTCAAGTATCTGGTCGACTATGATGCAATCGGCGCGACCCTCATCAAAGGCATCGGCGAGATCCATCAGACTTTCCTGCCAACCGGCCAGCTCGGTGCGCTGAACGAGAACCCCTATAAGCTCGACGTTGCCAAGGCGAAGGAACTGCTTGCCAAGGCCGGCCTGCCGGACGGCTTCTCGGTCACCATGGACGTGCGCAATACGCAGCCAGTCACCGGCATTGCCGAATCCATGCAGCAGACGCTCGCTCAGGCCGGCGTGAAAATGGAAATCATCCCTGGTGACGGCAAGCAGACGCTGACCAAGTATCGCGCCCGCACGCATGACATATATATCGGCCAGTGGGGCTCGGACTATTTCGACCCGAACTCCAACGCCGATACCTTCACCTCCAACCCGGACAATTCCGACGCGGGCACGGTGAAGACACTTGCATGGCGCAATACCTGGGAGGCGCCTGAGCTCGACAAGGAGACCAAGGCTGCCCTGCTCGAACGCGACGCCGCCAAACGTGCGGCCATGTACGAGGATGTCCAGAAAAAGTTCCTGGCCAACAGCCCCTTCGTCGTCATCTTCCAGCAGATCGAAGTGGCCGGCTATCGCAAGAGCCTCAAGGACTTCAAGCTGGGTCCCAGCTTCGACACGAACTATGTAGGCCCGATCGCGAAGTGATGAGCCGGCTAGGCTGATCCAGTGAGCATCGTCGAAACAAGACAGGAAGCGCGGCCCCGCAAGGGCCGTGCACTTTCCTTTGCGAAGGCGTTGGGACGTTTCCTCTTTGCCGCCGCCACCACCTATCTCGGCCTTCTGGCCGTCACCTTCTTCATCGGCCGCGTTGTGCCGATCGATCCCGTGCTCGCCATACTCGGCGACCGCGCGCCAACCCATGTCGTGGAACGCGTCCGCCGCGAGATGGGTTTTGACCTGCCGCTCTACGAGCAGTTCTATATCTACCTGAAAGGTATCCTATCAGGTGATTTCGGCACTTCCGTCCTGACAACCAATCCGGTGATGGTCGATATTCGCCGCGTCTTCCCGGCGACGCTGGAACTTGCGACCGTTGGCACGATCATCGGCTCGGTTATCGGCGTGCCGCTTGGCGTGCTCGCTGCCGTGCGCCGCGGCAGCATTGCCGACCAGGTCGTGCGCGTCATCGGCCTTGTCGGCTATTCGGTGCCGATCTTCTGGCTGGCGCTGATCTCGCTCGTCATCTTCTATGCGCGGCTGCGCTGGGTGGCTTTCCCCGGCCGCATCGACATCGTCTACGAATACAGTTTTACGCCGGTCACCGGCTTCTATCTCCTCGATAGTGCCTGGCAGGGGCAGTGGGATGTTTTCTATGACGTCTTCCGCCACATCATCCTGCCGGCCTCGCTGCTCGGCTATTTCTCGCTCGCCTATATCAGCCGCATGACCCGCAGCTTCATGCTGAACGAGCTGTCGCAGGAATATGTGGTGGCGGCCCGCGCCAAGGGCCTATCGGAAACGCGGGTGATCTGGGGGCATGCGTTGAGAAACGCGGCGGTACCGCTCGTGACCGTCATAGCGCTTTCCTATGCAGGCCTGCTTGAAGGTTCGGTGCTGACGGAGACGGTCTTCTCCTGGCGCGGCATCGGCCTCTACATCACCAACTCGCTGCAAAACGCCGACATGAACGCCGTACTTGGCGGCACGATCGTCATCGGCACAGTGTTTGTCGGCATCAACCTTATTTCCGATCTTCTCTATCGGATACTCGACCCGAGGACGCGAAACCGATGACGGTTCCGACCACGCCTTCCACGCCCTTGAGCCGCCGTGACTGGTTGCTGTCCGACCGGCCGCAGTCGCGTACGCAGGCTCGGCTCGGCCGCGCCTACGTTACCTGGCGGCAGTTTACGGCAAACCGGCTTGCCGTCGTCGGCCTGCTGATCATCGTGGCGCTGCTGCTGATCGCTGCCTTTGCCAATCTGATCGCCACCCACAATCCCGTTGTCGGCGATCTCATGAATGCCCGCCTGTTGCCGCCCGGCAGCGCCGGCTATCTGCTCGGCACCGATGATCAGGGCCGCGATATCTTCTCGCGCCTCGTCTACGGCTCGCGGTTGACGCTGCTCGTCGTGGTGCTGGTCGCCATCATCTCCGCGCCGGTCGGCCTCATCGTCGGCACGGTGTCGGGCTATGCCGGCGGATGGGTGGATGCGACGCTGATGCGCATCACCGATATCTTCCTCGCCTTCCCGAAGCTCGTGCTGGCGCTTGCCTTCGTCGCAGCGCTCGGGCCTGGCATCCAGAACGCCATCATCGCCATCGCCATCACCTCCTGGCCGCCATATGCGCGCATTGCCCGCGCCGAGACACTGACGGTCCGGCGGTCTGACTATATCTCGGCGGTCAAGCTGATGGGCGCTTCGCCGCTGCGCATCATTATCAGGCACGTCATGCCGCTCTGCATCTCCTCGCTGATCGTGCGCGTGACGCTCGACATGGCGGGCATCATCCTGACGGCCGCCGGCCTCGGCTTCCTCGGCCTCGGCGCACAGCCGCCGCTGCCGGAATGGGGCGCGATGATCGCCTCCGGTCGCCGCTTCATCCTCGACCAATGGTGGGTCGCGGCCATGCCCGGCATCGCCATCCTCGTCGTCAGCCTCGGCTTCAACCTGTTGGGTGATGGCCTGCGCGATGCGCTCGATCCGAAGGAGGCCGGCCAATGAGCTCGCTTCTGATCGTCGAAAACCTGCGTGTCAGCTACCCGACCCGCACCGGTGTTATCGAGGCCGTGCGTGGCGTGTCGTTCACGCTCGGCAAGGAGCGTCTCGGCATCGTCGGCGAATCCGGCTCCGGCAAGTCGCAGACCGGCCGTGCCATCATGGGGCTGACACCGACGCACGGTGTCGTCACCGCCGACACGCTGGATTTCAGCGGCCTTGATCTCCTCAATGCATCGGCTGCCGAACGGCGCAAGTTGCGCGGTAAGCGCATTGCCATGATCCTGCAGGATCCGAAATATTCGCTCGATCCGGTCATGACTATCGGCAAGCAGATCTGCGAAACATTGCGCACTCACGAGAAGGTCGGCAAAGGCGAGGCGCGGGACCGTGCGCTCGACATGCTCGAAGCGGTGCAGATCCGTGATCCCAACCGCGTCTTCGATCTTTATCCGCATGAGGTTTCGGGCGGCATGGGCCAGCGTGCGATGATCGCCATGATGCTGATCGCCGGGCCGGAGCTGCTGATCGCCGACGAGCCCACTTCGGCCCTCGACGTAACAGTCCAGCTCGATGTTTTGAGGATCATGGACCGACTGGTGTCCGAGCGCGGCATGGGGCTGATCTTCGTCTCCCACGATCTAAGGCTCGTCTCCTCTTTCTGCGACCGCGTCATCGTCATGTATGCCGGTCGTATCGTCGAAGAGATTGCCGCATCCGAGCTTCGCAACGCGAAGCATCCTTATACGCAAGGCCTGCTGAATTGCATGCCGCAGATCGGTGAGGACAGGCATCCGTTGCCGGTTCTCGACCGCAAGCCGGAGTGGGCTCTATGAGTACGGCGCTGTCTGCAGATCATCTTGGTGTTGTCTACGACCATTTCCATGCGCTGAAAGATGTGAGCGTTTCCATCGAAAGCGGCGAATCCTTCGGCCTCGTCGGTGAGTCCGGCTCGGGCAAGTCGACGCTGTTGCGCGCGGTCGCCGGACTTGCGCCCGTCAGCGAGGGAACGATCCGCATTCACGGCGAGGCGCTTAAAGGTTCGAAGCGCAGCAGAAGCTTCTATCGAAGCGTTCAGATGGTCTTTCAGGATCCCTATGGCTCGCTGCATCCGCGCCAGACCGTCGACCGGCTGCTTCTGGAGCCGCTCGCCATCCACGGTATCGGCGACAGCGAGAAGCGCATTGCCCGGGCGCTTGACGAAGTCGGGCTCGGCAATGGTTTTCGCTTCCGCTACCCGCATCAGCTTTCCGGAGGCCAGCGGCAGCGTGTGGCGATCGCCCGCGCACTGATTGTCGAGCCATCCATCCTGCTGCTCGATGAGCCGACATCGGCGCTCGACGCCTCCGTACAGGCCGAGGTTCTCAATCTCCTGGAGCAGATCCGGCGGGACCGGAAACTGACATTCGTCATGGTCAGCCACGATCTTGGGGTCATCACCCATATGTGCAAGAGGCTTGCGGTGATGCGCGGCGGCGCTGTTGTTGAACGGCTGACATCGGTCGAACTTGCCGCCGGGAGCGTTCACGAGGAGTACACGCGAAATTTGATGATCGCGAGCAAGGGTTTCGTGAAGGCTTGAAAGCCAATGTTTTCAAGCCCTTGAAAAATCTCGCATGCCGCCGGTGTTAAGGATAATGTTTCCCTAAAACACGACCATTCGACTAGACTATTGACAGCTGCCTTAGTTCTGTCATGATCCCGTTAACGACCGTTAGCTTTCGTGATCGATGGAGGTTGAGGCATGTTCTTTCTCGGTGGGATGACCATGGGTTACCTCGATCCTCCTGTTAAGGTCGAGCGGAGGGAAACCACCTCCGTGACTATCCCGGCGGAAAAGGATCGCCGGTTGATCGAGACATCCCCCAATGCACCCCAGAGCGACAGCGCCGTCGAGCGTTCCTGGATCTGGGCATGGCGCACGCTCTGTTGAGTTGGCGCCTGGGTGGATTTTCTCTTCCGTCTGCTCTGGACGGAATTTTATCTCTACCTACCTTATAGAGAATGTAAGAATATAAATGCGAGCCGGCAATTCGGCCGCAGAACAAACAGGCGGAGGCGACACATGGCAAATCTGGGTATTTCGCATACTCACGTGAACCAGTACGGATCCGTACCGGCAAAGAAGCCGGTCACCGCGCGGCACAGAATCCAGACCGCGATCCATGCAACTCTTTTCACGGCGGCTTTCCTTTTCGTCGTCGCCATGGTTTGCGGCGTCGTCGGCTGATGCCGGCGCGTTCGAGGCGCTGACTGATCGCGCCTATCTGATCGAATATTCTGCTATCCGGAACAATTGGGATGCACCGGCATTCTCCTGACACTTCGGTGTTGTTTACGGAGAGTGGTCGTGAAAGGCATCTTGCTGTGGCGGATCGGTATCCCGATCCCATCGTCATCCTTCCTCACCTGTCCCACGCAGTCTAGCCCATTCCGGAAAGTAGGCGTGAGGCGCTGATAGCGCCGGGGAACGTCGTGCAGGCGCATGGATAACGTCGTGCAGGCGCATGGATATCGTCCATGCGCCTTTTTCACGCCGGCGGAAGGGCAGCGAGAAACAGGTCCCTTGACTTGAATTATCGCAAGAATGTCCAACTTTCCCGGGTGGCTTCGCAGGGAGGGCACGAGTCGGCCATGACCACTCGCAAAGGTACATCCGAAGCCGGTCGGTCCGTTGCAGCAAAGCGCGCTGACCGCCCGTTTATCCTGCTTTTCCCGACTTCGAAGATGACCGGCCCGTTCATGCGAGAGTCATCGTAAGCAATGCAGAACCTAGCCGAAATCATAACGTCGTTTGGATCCAGAACCGAACCCATGGCCATTTCAAGTCCATCCCCGAGCCCGCCGCAGGAGCCCGAGAACAGGCAGATCGACCACAGCGATTCGATCCGCTCGACCTATCTGTCCAACGAGGACATCAGGGCCATGGGCGAAAGCGTCGCCTGCGGTACCGTCAGCGAGTTGCCAGGCTTCGCAGCGTTCGATTTCTTTGCGCGCCACAAGGAAAATGAGAAGGAAATCCTGCGCGTCTACCGTACGACTGCGACTGATGCCGAGGCCGGGGAGGCGATCACGCCGGCCGCCGAATGGCTGCTGGACAATCACTACATCGTCGAGGAAGCAATTCATGAAGTCCGCCGCGACTTTCCGCGCCGGTTCTATCGAGAACTGCCGCTCATGAAAGTCGGCGGCGTCGAGATCCCGCGCACGCTCGTATTGGCCTGGCTCTATGTCGCCCATACTCACGGCACCATCTCAGAGGAAAGCCTGACAGCGCTGGTCGACGGCTTCCAGCAGCACGAAACTCTCAAGATCGGTGAACTCTGGGCGCTGCCGTCTCTGGTGCGTTACGTGCTGGTAGAAAACCTCCGTCGTATTTCGAGCCGCGTCGAGCGCAGCCGTCGTTTGCGCCGTCGCGCCAATGAGGCCGCCAATGAATTGGTGCGTCTCGCCGACACCGCAAAGGCTGTCGCCTATCTGAAGACGCTGGAAGAGCTTGCCGAGGACAACACTTTCTCGACCCAATTCCTCTACCGCATGCGTGATGGTTCGCAGACTTCGAGCCTAGCGATCTCCTGGCTCGACGAGCGCTTGGAAAAGCTTGGGCGTGACAGCGAGGAAGCGATGATGGCGGAGCATAGCCGCCTCTCCGCCGGCAATGTCACGATGGGCAACATCATCCGCAGCCTGCGCGAGATCAACGATGCGGAATGGTCGGTTTGGGTCGAGCAGGTCAGCCACGTCGACAGATTGCTCTGGGATCAGTCCGATTACGGTGCTCTCGACTCCGGTTCGCGCAACAGCTATCGTCGGCAGATCGAAAGGCTTGCCAGGCGCTCGCCGCTGAGCGAAGTGCAAATCGCCCAGCTTGCTGTCGATATAGTGTCCGAGGCCAGGCTTTCCGATGAGCCGCGGCCGCACGAGCCTGATATTGGCGGCTTCATTGCGGGCGCTCAACGCCTAAAACTGGAAACGCGCGCAGACTACCGCCCGACGCTGGCGCAGCAAGTCATTCGCGCGGTGCGCAAATTCAATTGGATGGCGATCGCCATTCCGGTCGCGCTGATCACAATCATCGCCATGGGGGTCGTCGGCGGGTTCATGGTCAATGCCGGCATGGGGCCGGTTGAAATCGCCCTGCTGCTCATCCTGTTCGCGTTGCCGGCCTCGGAGGGTGCGAGCGGGCTTTTCAATACTGTACTTTCTTTCTTCGTCACGCCGGCGCGGCTTGTCGGTTATGAATTCAAACAAGGCATTCCGGAGGATGCGCGCACGCTCCTCGTCGTGCCGTGCCTGATTTCTGATCGTGATAGCGTCGACGCGATGGTGCGCAATCTCGAGGTCCATTATCTCGCCAATCCACGCGGCGAGATCTATTTCGCGCTGCTGAGCGACTGGCCGGATAGTGAGGTTGAGGAAACTTCCGCCGATCTCGAAGTGTTGGAATATGCGCGCCGGGAGGTCGCTAATCTCTCAGCCCGCTATGCCCATGACGGCAAGACGCGCTTCTATCTGCTGCATCGCCGCCGCCTCTACAATCCATCTGAAGGCGTGTGGATGGGCTGGGAGCGCAAGCGCGGCAAGCTGCACGAGTTGAACCTGCTGCTCCGCGGCGACCGCGATACCACGTATTTGCCAGGCGCCAACACCGTGCCGGCCGATATAGAATATGTCATGACACTCGATGCCGATACGCGCCTGATGCGCGATACCGTTACCAAACTTGTCGGCAAGCTCCACCACCCGATCAATCGCCCGGTTATCAACCCGGAAAGCGGGCATGTCGAAAGCGGCTACGGTATTCTGCAGCCGCGCGTCACACCGTCGCTGACGACAGGCAAGGATGCGTCGGTCTTTCAACGCGTCTTTTCGATCAACCGCGGTCTCGATCCCTATGTTTTCACGGTTTCGGATGTCTATCAGGATCTTGCGGGCGAAGGCACATTCACCGGCAAGGGCCTCTATCATGTCGATGCCTTCGAGGCTTCACTGAAGGGTCGCATTGAGGAGAATTCGGTGCTCAGCCATGACCTTCTCGAAGGTTCGATGGCACGTTGCGCACTTGTCACCGATCTCGAACTCGTTGAGGACTTTCCGGTACGCTACGAGGTCGAAACCTCGCGCCAGCATCGCTGGGCGCGCGGCGACTGGCAGCTTCTGCCCTATATGTTCAGTCCGAAACACGGCGTCACCGCGCTTGGGCGCTGGAAGATGTTCGACAATCTGCGCCGGTCGCTGACACCGATCGCCTGGTTCCTCGCTTCCGTGCTCGGCTGGTATCTGATGGAGCCATTTGGGGCGCTGATCTGGCAGATCCTGTTGATTTTCTGCCTGTTCGTGGCGCCAACCCTTTCCCTCATCAATGGCATCATTCCGCGTAGCAGCGATATTGTCGCCAGCGCCCATCTTTATACTGTCTGGTCGGATATTGCGGCTGCCGATGCCCAAGTGGCGCTGCGCATCATCTTCATCGCCGACACCGTCTGCATGATGGTGGATGCTATCGGCCGATCGCTCTACCGCCTCTTCGTCAGCCGCAAGCTGCTCTTGCAGTGGCGCACCGCGGCCAGCGTCGGGGCTGGCAGGCAGGGTATCATCCTCTCCTACTACAGAACGATGTGGCATGCTCCGGTTCTGGCGATTCTGTCGGTCGCTTTCGCCGCATTGTCGGGAAATGCCTCATTCCTCGTTGGCATTCCCTTTGCGCTTCTTTGGGTCTGTTCGCCCGTCGTCGCCTGGTATGTAAGCCAGTCCGCCGAGACGGAAGACCGGCTCGACGTGCCGGATGGGGTCTCCAGCGAGCTGCGCAAGATCGCGCGCCGCACCTGGCGCTACTTCGAAACCTTCACGACGGCGGAGCAAAACTATCTGCCGCCCGACAACGTGCAGGAAACGCCCCACGTCATCGTGGCGACGCGCACTTCGCCCACAAATATTGGCGTCTATCTCCTGTCCGTCATTTCCGGCCGCGATTTCGGCTGGTTCTCCTTCGAGGAGACGATCGAGCGCCTGGAGCAGACGATCGCCACGGTCGACCGCATGGAAAAGTTCCGCGGCCATCTCTTCAACTGGTATCACACCGATACGCTGCAGACGCTTGGACCTCGCTATGTTTCGGCGGTCGACAGCGGCAATCTCGCCGGTCACCTGATTGCCATTTCCTCGGCCTGCCGCGACTGGGCGGAAGCACCCTCGGCACATGTCCAGGGCAATCTCGACGGCGTCGGTGACACGGCCGGCATTCTCGGTGAAGTGCTGGCCGACCTGCCTGACGACCGTAAGACCGTGCGGCCGCTGCGCCGCCGTCTGGAAGAGCGTATTGCCGGCTTCCAGAATGCGCTTGCCGCCGTCAAGCGCGAGCACGAATTTGCCTCGATCCGTGTCATCAACCTTACCGTTCTTGCGCGCGACATCCAGAACCTTGCCGGCAACCTGCATCATGAGGTGAAGTCGAAGCAGACGGAAGAGGTCACGTTGTGGGCGGCCTCGCTGGTCAAGGTCTGCGAGGCACACATCTCCGATAGTACCTTCGACCTTTCCAATATCGATGCGCTGCGTCCCCGCCTGGTCGCGCTCCGCGACAAGGCCCGCGATCTCGCCTTTTCGATGGATTTCGGCTTCCTATACCGTCCGGAGCGTCGCCTGCTGTCGATCGGGTATCGCGTGGAAAGCGGCGAGCTCGATGCGGCCTGCTACGACCTTCTGGCCTCGGAATGCCGTCTTACCTCGCTCTTCGGTGTCGCCAAGGGTGATTTGCCGACGGAGCACTGGTACAAGCTTGGCCGCCAGGTCGTGCCAGTTGGCTCTCGTGGTGCACTGGTCTCCTGGTCCGGCTCGATGTTCGAATACCTGATGCCGCCGCTCGTCATGCAGGAGCGCGGCGGAGGCATCCTCAACCAGACCAACAATCTCGTCATTGTCGAACAGATGAACCATGCCCGTAAGCTCGGTACGCCCTGGGGCATCTCGGAAGCGGCCTTCAATGCCCGCGACCATAATCTCAACTATCAGTACACGAACTTCGGCGTGCCGACGCTCGGTCTGAAGCGCGGTCTCGGCCACAATGCCGTCATCGCACCCTATGCCTCGCTGCTCGCCAGCCAATACTATCCGGAAGCATCGCTCGAAAACCTGCAGAGGCTTCGCAAGCTCGGCGCTCTCGGCAAGTTCGGCTTTCACGACGCAGTCGACTTCACGCCGACACGCGTACCTGAGGGCAGGAAATGTGCAGTCGTCTACAATTACTATGCCCACCACCATGGCATGTCGATCGCCGCTGTCGCCAACGTTGCCTTCAACGGCCATCTGCGTGAACTCTTCCACTCCGATCCCGTCATCGAAGCGGCCGAACTGCTGCTGCAGGAAAAAGCGCCGCGCGACATCCCGGTCATGAGCGGCAAGGATGAATCCGATACGCCCGCCAGCATCCAGGACGAGTTGATGCGGCCCGTCATCCGTAAAATCGCCGATCCGGCATCGCGCGAACGAGAGCTCGTCTTACTGTCGAACGGCCATTATTCCCTGATGCTGACGGCAACGGGCGCGGGTTATGCCCGCTGGAACGGTCTATCCGTCTCCCGCTGGAAGCCAGATCCGACCGAAGACCGCTGGGGCAATTTCATCTTCCTGCGCGATACGGTGACCAATGAATGGTGGTCGGCAACATCAGAGCCGAAGAGCGTGGAGGGCGAAACGGTCCGAGTGGAATTTGCTGACGAGAAGGCCGTGTTCAGCAAGGTTCTTGATGAGCTTACGAGCGAGGTCGAATGTATCGTTGCCACCGAACATGATGCGGAAGCCCGCCGCCTGACACTGTTCAACACGGGTGCGGAGGATCGCTTCATCGAAGTTACATCCTATCTCGAACCGGTCATCACATCCGACGACACGGACAACGCGCACCCGGCTTTCGCCCGCATGTTCGTCAAAACGGAGATCGACGCGCGCGGCGACGTCATCCGCGCCGAGCGCAACAAGCGCGATCCGAACGAAGCGAATATGAGTATCGCGCATCTGATCGTCGATAACGCCGGAGATACGCGTCATACGGAATTCGAAACCGAGCGAAGGACGTTCATCGGTCGTGGCCGCAGCCTTTCGAATGCCGCTGCCTTTGATCCGGGTGCCAGCCTTTCCGGCACCGACGGTTTCACGCTGGATCCTGTCCTGTCGTTGCGCCGGACGGTGCGCGTGCCTGCCGGCAAGAAGGTCAGCGTGATCTTCTGGACGATTGCAGCACCGAGCCGTGCCGAGGTGGACAAGGCCGTCGATCGCTATCGCCATCCGGATGCCTTCAACCACGAACTCATCCAGGCCTGGACGCGTACGCAGGTGCAGATGCGCCATGTCGGCGTCAGTTCGCAGCAGGCGGCAGCGTTCCAGTATCTCGGCCGCTATCTTGTCTATCCCGACATGCAGCTTCGCGGCGACTATGGCGCCGTCCGGGCCGGCATGCAGTCGCAGTCGGCGCTCTGGCCGCTGGCGATTTCGGGCGATTTCCCGATCTTCACGCTGCGCATCGATGACGAGATGGATCTCGAAATCGCCCGCGAAGCGCTGCTGGCGCAGGAATATCTGCGTTCACGCGGGGTGACCGCCGATCTCGTCATCATGAACGAACGGGCCTCTTCCTACGCACAGGATATGCAGCACGCGCTCGACGCCATGTGCGAGGGCGTGCGCCGCATGGGCCAGGCCGATGGTCTGCGCCAGCACATCTTCGCAGTCCGTAAGGATCTAATGGAAGAGGGCACCTATCAGGCACTGATCGCCGCCTCGCGCATAACGCTGCATGCGAAGAACGGTAAGGTGGTTGATCAGATCAACCGCGCGCGCCTGCTGTTTACCCCTGTCAAGGAGGAGCCAGAGGACACGGAGACGCCGGTCAAGCGCAGACCGCCTCTACCTGCCCCGGCTATCAAGACTATTGCCATCGAGGAGGAAGGCGATCTCGACTTCTGGAATGGCATCGGTGGCTTTGCCCGCGACGGCCGTGAATATGTCGTGCGCCTGCCGGGCGGGCGGGCGACGCCGCAGCCTTGGATCAATGTCATCTCGAACGACCGGTTCGGCTTCCATGTATCGGCGGAAGGTGCCGGTTTCACCTGGAGCGTCAATTCGCGCGATTACCAACTCACCTCCTGGTCGAACGATGCAGTCATCAACCGTTCCGGCGAAGCCCTCTACATAGCGGATCTCGAAAGTGGCGCGGTCATGACGCCATTTGCAGGGCTTTCCCGTCGGAACGACATTCGTTTCGAAGCGCGCCATGGTCTCGGCTACTCCACCTTCTCCAGCACGCAGCACGAGATCGCGCTGGAAGTGACGCAGACCGTGCATCGCGAGAAGCCGGTGAAGCTGCAGCGCCTGCGCCTGCGCAACGCCGGTTCGGCAAGCCGCAAGCTCAGGCTCTACGCCTATGTCGAATGGGTCCTTGGGAACAATCCGCAGAAGACCGCCTCTTTCATCCTGTCGAAACGTGACGAAGAGACAGGCGCGCTGTTTGCGACGAACCCCTACAGCATCGACTATTCGGGTCGCACCGCCTTCCTCGCCGCAAGCGAGACGGTTTCGAGTTTCTCGGCAAGCCGTCGCGAGTTCATCGGCAAGAGCGGGACGATTGAGGCGCCTGTCGCCGTGACTGCAGCCGCTGCTCTTTCCGGCTCCACGGACCTTGAAGGCGATCCAGCGGCGACCCTTGCGATCGATATCGAGCTCGGCGCTGACGAAGCGCGCGACGTCACTTTCTTCCTGGGTGATGCGTCCACCGAAGAAGAGGCGCGCGCCCTGCTTGCCGATATCAGAAAGGCCTCGTTCGATGAAGCGGTGCAGGCGAACCGAGGTTTTTGGCAGGAATTCACCGGCAAGCTGCAGATCTGGACGCCGGATCAAGGCATGAACAACCTCGTCAATACCTGGCTGCCCTATCAGAGCCTCGGCTGTCGCATCATGGCCCGGACGGCCTTCTACCAGGCGAGCGGCGCCTTCGGCTTCCGCGACCAGTTGCAGGATACGCTCGCCTTCGTGCAGCAGGAGCCTGCTCTTGCGCGAGGCCAGATCATCAATGCGGCCTCGCGCCAGTTCCGTGAGGGAGACGTACAGCACTGGTGGCTGCCGGGGACAGGAGCCGGCGTGCGCACCATGATCTCCGATGATGTCGTGTGGCTCGCCTATGCGATCGATCATTATTGCAGTGTCAGCGGTGACAAGAGCGTGCTCGATGAGCAGCTTGCCTTCCTCGAAGGTCCGGCGCTGCTGGAGGGTCAGTATGACTCCTTCTTCAAGCCGGAAATATCCGAGGATACGGTAAGCATCTATGAACATGCAGCCCTGGCGCTCGATCTCGCCATTGCTCGCAAGGGAACGAACGGCCTGCCGCTCTTTCTCGGCGGCGACTGGAATGACGGGATGAATCGCGTCGGTATCGACGGCGGGGGCACGAGTGTCTGGCTCGGCTGGTTCCTTGCCGGCACACTGCGCTCCTTCATACCGTATGCCGAAGACCGGGGCGACAAGGCCCGTGCGAAGCACTGGAAGGCTCATCTCATCGAACTCAAGAAGGCGCTCGAAAGCGTTGCCTGGGACGGCGATTATTACCGCCGCGGCACTTTCGACGACGGCACGCCCCTCGGCTCGAAGGAGAGCCTGGAATGCCAGATCGATTCGATTGCACAGTCCTGGAGCGTGCTCTCAGGTGAAGGTGATCCGAAACGGGCCGTCAAGGCGATGGATGCGGTGCTCGACCGGCTGGTTGACGAAGACGCACGGATCATCCGCCTCTTCACACCGCCTTTTGAAAGGTCGCTGAAGGATCCAGGCTATATCAAGGCCTATCCGCCCGGTGTTCGCGAGAATGGTGGCCAGTACACACATGCCTCGACCTGGGTGGTCATGGCGCTGGCGGAATTGAAGCGGGGTGACGATGCCCTGCGCTGCTTCCAGATCCTCAATCCGATCACCCATTCGCTGGACAAGGCGGCGGCCGAACGGTATCGCGTCGAGCCCTATGTCGTGGCGGCCGATGTCTATGGACATGCCCCCTATGTCGGGCGCGGTGGCTGGACCTGGTACACCGGCTCGGCCGGCTGGCTCTATCGCGCGGCGGTGGAAGGTATCCTCGGTATCCGGCTAAAGGGTGGACAACTTTTTGTGAACCCGTCGCTCCCTTCCAATTGGGACGGGTTTGCGGCAGAGATCGAGCGCGACGGAAGCAAATACCGCATTTCGGTCTCAAAAGCGTCCAATGCTGAAGGCTACACTCTGTCGATAAACGGCAGCGAAGTCGCCAATCCCCACGAGGGATATCCGGTCGGATAACAGCAATCTCCAAGCTGATTTTCCGGCGATTCGCGCGGCCATGAGGGGGAACCCTTTTGGCCGGCGTAGCGTTTGCAAAACGGATAACAGGAGAGACACCATGGCAGGTATGCCGACCAAAGCCATTGGCGCCCAACGAACTTCCATATCAGTGGCGGCGTCCAAGCGTGATACGAGGCTCGATGTGATTCGTGGTCTTGCGCTCATCACGATCTTCATCAATCACGTTCCGGGGCAAATCTTCGAATATATCACGACTAAGAATTTCGGCTTTTCCGATGCCGCCGAAGCCTTCGTGCTGATCTCGGGCATTGCAGTCGGTCTTGCCTATGGCTCGCGCTTCAAGGCGGGTAAGCGGCTGGAAATGGCGATCAAGGCGGCAAAACGTGCCTTCACGCTTTATCTTGCCCATATGATCACCACTTTCGTGACGCTTGCGCTGTTCATCTGCGGCGCCTGGCTGTTCCACCGGCCGGGGCTATTGGTCGAGATCAATATTCTGGCGGTGCTGATGAACCTGAAGGAGGGCATTCCGGCCCTGCTCCTGCTCGGCCACCAGATCGGCTACAACAATATCCTGCCGATGTATGGCGCACTGATGCTGATGGTGCCGCTGATCCTGCTGCTGAACGAGAAGAGCGCGTTGCTGGCGCTTGCCGTTTCCGGCACGGTCTGGCTGCTTGCGGGCATTTATCAGATCGCGCCGCAGAACATGCTTTTCGAGGGAGACTGGTTCCTCAATCCCTTCTCCTGGCAGTTCCTGTTCACGATCGGCATCGTCTCAATGATGCATGTCAAGCGCGGCGGCACGGTTCCCCGCCATCCGCTGCTTTTCGCGCTGGCACTGGGCTATGTCGTGCTCTCCTTCATCTGGGTGACGGCGCGTCTTTGGGATCTCGGAAACCATCTTGCAGCACTCGGCTTGCCTGCCGTGCTAACCGGCTTCGACAAAACATTCCTGTCGCTGCCGCGCCTTCTGCATGTGCTGGCGCTCGCCTATCTGGTGATCAATATTCCGGCGGTATCCCAAGCTTTCCGCCGCCCATCCGATCATCCGCTGACGATCCTCGGCCGTCACTCGCTGAACATCTTTGTCGCCGGCACCATCCTGGCGATGGTCGGGCAGGTGCTGCTCTACATTACCAACCGTGACCAGATCATCGGTCCGATCTTCGTGCTTGCCGGCATCGCCGCCCAGTTCGCTTATGCCTATCATCTTGAATACAAGCGCGAACAGGAAAAGACCCGGCCTCTTGCCGGTGGAGCCATTCCGGTGCCCGTTCGCATCAGCCGTGGAGCGGACGCCTACAGCCAGGGCAAGCGCAAATAGGCAGGCTTCCTCAAGGAATACTAAGCCGGCGGTCGAAGAGCCGCCGGCTTTTTCTTTTCGCCGAGTATGGATGGCTGCGCCTTGACTCAGTTGTTCCAGATGGAATGTGCAGCCGCAAGCGGGAGGACAAACCTCCGGGATCACTATGAGATTTTGATTTCTTAGCTGTCCATCACGAATGGAACGGCTACGCGCCTAGCTCCATTTTGGCTTCCTGAGGCAATGCCAATGATAGGGAGCACGGAGATGTACTTCGAACTCAAGGACGCCACAGCCGATATCCTCGCCAGGAGCCGTCGGCATAACGAACTCTGCGATCTTCCGCTTGACCTGATCTCCTCCGAACGTGAGGCCTATGACATTCAGGCGATTGCGCAGGATGCGCTGGGTTTCGAGCGCAAGGGCTACGCGCTTGTCGGCTCGAGCGAGGAATCGCGCCGCATCCTCGGTCTCGCAAGGCCGATCTATTCCGAAATTCCTGCTTCCGCACTGCTTGCCGGCACGAAGGAATTCCGGCTGCCGCCAGGCACCATCGGTGTCCAGTGTGAGCTGGTTTTCACGATGCTGCGGTCCTATCCGGATATCGGAGAGCCGATCAACCTCGACAGTGCTGCTGAAGCCGTGCTCGATTGCCGCCCGGCCGTCAGCATTCTTGGCCGGCGCACGCGGCGGGTCTTCACGGGAGATTACACGGCGATCGCCGACTTCGGCCTGCATGTCGCAACCCTCTGCGGTGATCATACAGGGGCACTAACGTCAGCCGATCTTGCCGGTATCGATATTACGACCTTCCTGTTCAAGCAGACAGTTTTTGCAGGGAAAGCGGCTTCAGTCATGGGCAATCCGCTGAATGCCGTCGTCTGGCTGGCAAGCCGGCTTTCGGCGAACGGCAGGCAGCTTCAGGCCAACGATATCGTTGCGACGGGATCGTGCACGACCATTCTTCAGGTCTGGCCCGGCCAGCATCTGGCGGCTGATTTCGGACCGCTTGGACAGGTCGAATGCATCTTTGCGTGACACGCATTTCAAACTGAAAGGACAGATTATGAGGCCGCAGCGAAAGCCATTCGTTGTCGAGATCAAGAAGACGAAACAGTTCTGCCGCAAGCCGGTTTCGGCTGAGGCCATTCGCCTGGACGCCGCAATGAAGACAGGGACAAAGACGGCTGTCGGCCTGGCCATCCGGAGCGAGGGTCGCGCCTGATGGTTAGTCGCAACGTTCCTCACGAATATTTCCTGCTTGATGCCGCGAAGGCAGACGGCCCTGTTGTCGGTCATCTTCGCGGCAAACCGATTTCTGCCGTGGTCATCGACCGGAACGGTGGCTGCTATCGGTTTGTCGGCGTTGCCGCCAGAGATGGCTGCGGCAGGCTTGATGTCATGTCGCTCAAACAGGGCGAATGGATCCTTGCACCTGACCTAGTCTATGCAGAAGCGGCTTAGAGGCTCCACGGATCAATCCCTACCGATGATGATAACAAGCGGGTCTGCCCGCAGCGATTCACAGGGAATCCCACGCAACAAAAAGGCCGGAAGAGCGATGCCCTTCCGGCCTTTTGTCGTGTCCTTGCGAAGCCGATCAGGCAGCTTCGGTCGTATGGGCTTTGCGGACTTCGTCGTCCGTCAGGATGCCGCTGGCGCGGAGCAGAGCGGCGAAGCGGCCGTTCGAGTGGCTGAGTTCATCGAAGCTGCCGTGCTCGACGATGCGGCCGTTGTCCAGGAACAGCACCATATCCGCCTCGCGGACCGTCGAGAGACGGTGGGCGATGATGAAGGTAGTGCGGTTCTGGCGCAGGTTGTCGATTGCGGCCTTGACGCGGGCTTCCGTCTCGACGTCGAGCGCGGAAGTCGCCTCGTCCAGCACCAGGATCGGCGCATCCTTGAGGATGGCGCGGGCGATCGCAATACGCTGGCGTTCACCGCCGGAGAGCTTGTTGCCGCGCTCGCCGACATGGGTGTCGTACTGCTCGTCGCGGTTCTCGATGAAGTCGGCAGCGGCAGGGG
>NZ_AJWE01000116.1:2500-9583 GCF_000281145.1 Rhizobium sp. CF142
GTTGTGAGTTTTACTCATGACGTCCGAGCCCGGTTCCTGAGAAACCATGGATGGCCTAGCCGGCCGGGTATGGTGGAGGGACTGGAGGTAGGAAGGAAGCTTGTCGCTCTGGATCGTCCAGCGTAAACCGCTTAGCGGTTTATCGCGTGTTGTTCGATGTCTTTGGGCATCGTCTGACGGACGATCGGATTACCGTTGCCTGACCGCGCGGTATCGGATCAAATCTCGAGAAGCTGGTCTTAAGACCTGACACAAGCGAGCTGCTCGGCGTAGCTCCAATAAAGTGATCAGGTCGAACACGTCGATGGCATCTGAATGATCTGGTTGTAAAAGGTAACCAGGTTGTTGGGGCTGACCGCCGCGGCAACTGAAGAGTTGTCCGTATGGTCAGATTTGGAACCCCTTCGAGCGCAAGCGAGAAGGATAGGAATTCCAAATCCAACTAAAGATGAGCATTGGCAATGAGAACGATTAAGTGTCGTAAGGGCATTTGGTGGATGCCTTGGCATGCACAGGCGATGAAGGACGTGATACGCTGCGATAAGCCGTGGGGAGCTGCGAATAAGCTTTGATCCATGGATCTCCGAATGGGGAAACCCACCTTAAATGCTTGGGAAATCTGTTCTGTTGGCTTTTGGTTGATCGAAGCGGATGCTTCGCAAGGCCAGAGGCCGTCGCCGGTTATCCGGCGTGCTGTCCGCAGGCCTTTGGCCGTGAGGACAAACAGGAGAGGTTTCCAAGCATTGTAATAAGGTATCTTACTTTCGAATACATAGGGGTAAGAAGCGAACGCAGGGAACTGAAACATCTAAGTACCTGCAGGAAAGGACATCAACCGAGACTCCGCAAGTAGTGGCGAGCGAACGCGGACCAGGCCAGTGGCATTAGTGATTAAAGCGGAACGCTCTGGAAAGTGCGGCCGTAGCGGGTGACAGCCCCGTACGCGTAGATATCATTAATGTCCTAGAGTAGGGCGGGACACGTGAAATCCTGTCTGAACATGGGGAGACCACTCTCCAAGCCTAAGTACTCGTGCATGACCGATAGCGAACAAGTACCGTGAGGGAAAGGTGAAAAGCACCCCGACAAGGGGAGTGAAATAGTACCTGAAACCGGATGCCTACAAACAGTCGGAGGGGGCAACCCTGACGGCGTACCTTTTGTATAATGGGTCAACGACTTAGTGTAACAAGCAAGCTTAAGCCGGTAGGTGTAGGCGCAGCGAAAGCGAGTCTGAATAGGGCGATATAGTTTGTTGCATTAGACCCGAAACCGAGTGATCTAGCCATGAGCAGGTTGAAGGTTGGGTAACACCAACTGGAGGACCGAACCCGCATCTGTTGCAATAGATTGGGATGACTTGTGGCTAGGGGTGAAAGGCCAATCAAACTCGGAAATAGCTGGTTCTCCGCGAAATCTATTTAGGTAGAGCGTCTGGCGAATACTCCCGGGGGTAGAGCACTGGATGGGCTATGGGGACTCACCGTCTTACTGATCCTAACCAAACTCCGAATACCGGGAAGTACTACCAGGCAGACACACGGCGGGTGCTAACGTCCGTCGTGAAAAGGGCAACAACCCTAACCTCCAGCTAAGGTCCCCAAGTCATGGCTAAGTGGGAAAGGATGTGAGGATCCCAAAACAACCAGGATGTTGGCTTAGAAGCAGCCATCATTTAAAGAAAGCGTAACAGCTCACTGGTCTAAATAAGGGTCTTTGCGCCGAAAATGTAACGGGGCTAAAGCCATGCACCGAAGCTGAGGATTCCTCTTTGAGGAGTGGTAGCGGAGCGTTCCGTAAGCTGATGAAGGGAGACCCGTGAGGGCTCCTGGAGGTATCGGAAGTGCGAATGTTGACATGAGTAACGATAAAGAGGGTGAGAGACCCTCTCGCCGAAAGACCAAGGGTTCCTGCTTAAAGTTAATCTGAGCAGGGTTAGCCGGCCCCTAAGACGAGGCGGACACGCGTAGTCGATGGGAACCACGTTAATATTCGTGGGCCTGGTGGAAGTGACGGATCGCACAAGTTGTTCATTCTTATTGGATTGGATGGGCAGCGGAGCGGTTCCAGGAAATAGCTCCACCGTATAGACCGTACCCGAAACCGACACAGGTGGTCAGGTAGAGTATACCAAGGCGCTTGAGAGAACTATGTTGAAGGAACTCGGCAAATTGCACGCGTAACTTCGGAAGAAGCGTGACCCCAATCTACGCAAGTATTTTGGGGTGGCACAGACCAGGGGGTAGCGACTGTTTATCAAAAACACAGGGCTCTGCGAAGTCGCAAGACGACGTATAGGGTCTGACGCCTGCCCGGTGCTGGAAGGTTAAGAGGAGAGGTGCAAGCTTTGAATCGAAGCCCCAGTAAACGGCGGCCGTAACTATAACGGTCCTAAGGTAGCGAAATTCCTTGTCGGGTAAGTTCCGACCTGCACGAATGGCGTAACGACTTCCCCGCTGTCTCCAACATAGACTCAGTGAAATTGAATTCCCCGTGAAGATGCGGGGTTCCTGCGGTCAGACGGAAAGACCCCGTGCACCTTTACTATAGCTTTACACTGGCATTCGTGTCGGCATGTGTAGGATAGGTGGTAGGCTTTGAAGCGGGGACGCCAGTTTCCGTGGAGCCATCCTTGAAATACCACCCTTATCGTCATGGATGTCTAACCGCGGCC
This sequence comes from Rhizobium sp. CF142, assembly GCF_000281145.1. NCBI lineage: Bacteria > Pseudomonadati > Pseudomonadota > Alphaproteobacteria > Hyphomicrobiales > Rhizobiaceae > Rhizobium > Rhizobium sp. CF142. Next base: position 5,175 of record NZ_AJWE01000116.1, read on the forward strand.
CGTTATCCGGGTCCGGGACAGTGTATGGTGGGTAGTTTGACTGGGGCGGTCGCCTCCGAAAGAGTAACGGAGGCGCGCGATGGTGGGCTCAGACCGGTCGGAAATCGGTCGTCGAGTGCAATGGCATAAGCCCGCCTGACTGCGAGACTGACAAGTCGAGCAGAGACGAAAGTCGGTCATAGTGATCCGGTGGTCCCGCGTGGAAGGGCCATCGCTCAACGGATAAAAGGTACGCCGGGGATAACAGGCTGATGACCCCCAAGAGTCCATATCGACGGGGTTGTTTGGCACCTCGATGTCGGCTCATCGCATCCTGGGGCTGGAGCAGGTCCCAAGGGTTTGGCTGTTCGCCAATTAAAGCGGTACGTGAGCTGGGTTCAGAACGTCGTGAGACAGTTCGGTCCCTATCTGCCGTGGGTGTAGGAATATTGACAGGATCTGTCCCTAGTACGAGAGGACCGGGATGGACATATCTCTGGTGGACCTGTTGTCCTGCCAAGGGCATAGCAGGGTAGCTATATATGGACGGGATAACCGCTGAAGGCATCTAAGCGGGAAACCCACCTGGAAACGAGTGTTCCCTATCAGAGCCGTGGAAGACGACCACGTTGATAGGCCGGGTGTGGAAGTGCGGCAACGCATGAAGCTTACCGGTACTAATAGCTCGATTGGCTTGATCGTTCTCATTGACTATGCTCATCTCAGGGCGAATGCATTGCATTCGTCCCGACAGAGCAAAGGCGTCTGCCTTTGCGACGGGCCCGGCAAACACGCAAGTGTTTGTCCGGTTTGAGCCTTTGACGTGTTTAAACAAGCAGGCCTTCGGCCTGCACCAGCTTCTCACACAAGTTGCGCTTCGCTGACCTGGTGGTTATGGCGGGGTGGCTGCACCCGTTCCCTTTCCGAACACGGCCGTGAAACGCCCCAGCGCCTATGGTACTTCGTCTTAAGACGCGGGAGAGTCGGTCGCTGCCAGGTCTGCTAAACGCAACTCGTGAAAATCTTCTCATCACAAACTTACGGCCCAAAGCCGATCAAAGGGCCGCTCGCAAAGCGGCCTTTTGTGCTTCTGGAGCACAGGAACACGAGACAAATTGCAAAGCAATTTGCTCGGAAGAGAGCGTAAATCGCCAAAGGCGATTTACGCTATCGCGACAAATCCTACGGATTTGCGCTGGCGCGGGGTGGAGCAGCCCGGTAGCTCGTCAGGCTCATAACCTGAAGGCCGCAGGTTCAAATCCTGCCCCCGCAACCAAATCTTACTAAACTCCCCCGAAATCTACCCGTACGCAGTTTATCGCTGGCGTGAAGACCTAATCTTCCCTCTCGATGCCAGCTCATCGGCCCAAAGCGCTCCATAACCACAAGGATCAGCAAAGCGAATCCAGCAAGGCCGCAACAAAAAACCAATTAAAAAAGCCCGCCGCAAAGCGGGCTTTTTTGTTGTCGTGAGAAGCGGCCATGCCCATCGTCTTTAGCCACCGCAGCCTGCCACAACGCCAGAATTTATCTGACCGTCGGAAAAACCGCAGCTAGACGGAATAAATCGGCAGCTCCGTTGTCCACGTTCATGAAACCGCTCTGCAAAACAAGGAGCCCGCATGAACGTCTTTCCCCAAAAAAGATCCCTTCCGCTGGCGGCATCGATCTTGGTGATCCTGTCCGTTTCCGCGTTTGCGGACGATCCGGCACCGCATGAACACACCACCTCCGCGGTTACCGACGAGACGCCGTTCCTGACGGAAAACGATGCAGCCATGGCGAAGATGATGAACGGCATGGCGGTCAAGCCGACAGGCGACGTTAGCAGGGATTTCGTCGAGATGATGATCCCTCATCATCAGGGCGCGATCGATATGGCGCAGGCCTATCTGCGTTACGGCAGCAATGAACAGCTCAAACGCATTGCCCAGGAAATCATCGTCGATCAACAGCAGGAAATCGCCGCGATGAGGCTGGCTCTCGGCGATCCCCTTCCGCCTTCGGAGCCGGCGCCGACGCAAGTTTCCCCGCAAAACTCCGTCTCTTCCGGCGCCGGCATGTCGATGATGCCGGCCATGGATCCGAACATGAAAATGGGCAATTGAAAGGACCCCGTCATGAAGTCTAGCCTTCTCGTCCTCAGCCTGCTTGCCGGCACGACGCTGGCCCCTTTAACAAGTTTCGCCGGCCAGGCGCCGGGTGCGGCCTCCGATCCGGATATCCCGATCAGCAGCAAGGATCGCGTCTACGCAGCCGAACAATTCTCCAACACGGTTTCGGTCACCGATCCATCCACCAACAAATTGCTCGGCGTCATCCGTCTCGGCGATCCGCAGCCGGGCAATCTCAGCCCGCTCTATCGTGGGCAGGTCCTGGTCCACGGCATGGGTTTTTCGCCCGACCACAAGACATTGGCTGTCGTTTCGATCGGCTCGAATTCGGTAACGTTCATCGACACAGCGACTAACGCCGTAAAGCACACCACCTATGTGGGCCGCTCGCCGCATGAGGCATTCTTTACACCTGATGGTAACGAAGTCTGGGTCACCGTTCGCGGAGAGGATTACATCTCCGTCGTCGATGCGCATACCTATGAGGAGAAGCTGCAGATCAAGGTGCCGGCCGGCCCAGGCATGCAGATCTTCTCGCCGGATGGAAAATACGGCTATATCTGCTCCTCGTTCAATCCCGAGACGGTTGTCGTTTCTGTCGCCGATCACCAGATCGTTGGCCATATCAAGCAGGAAAGCCCCTTCTGCCCGAACATTGCGGCGACGCCTGATGGCAAGCAGGTTTGGTTTACTCTGAAGGATATCGGCAAGACACAGGTCTTCGACGCTGAGGCCCCCTTTGATCTCATCAGGACGATCGATACCGGGCCGATCACCAATCACGTCAACATCGTTCACAACGCCAACGGCGAATTTGCCTATATCTCCGTTGGTGGCCTTAACGAGGTGAAGGTCTATCGCACGGATAATTTCGAACAGGTCGCGACAATTCCCGTCGGCAATCTTCCGCACGGCGTCTGGCCATCAGGCGATGGCACGCGCGTTTATGTGGGTCTCGAAAACGCCGATGCGCTGGCAGCGATCGATACACTGACAAACAAGGTGATCGCTACGATACCGATCGGCCAGGCACCGCAGGCCGTCAACTATGTCCCCAATGCAGTTCCTGAGGGCAACGGCATGCAGAACCTCCAACCGCTCGGCGTCGCTGGCGGGGTGGCACATCTTGTCCTGCACGCGCCGAAGGCGAAGCAGGATGGCGTTGCACCAACGAGTGTCTCTCTTTTCGATCAGGGTCTGTCACAGGTGTTGCAGGCATCCGTGACGGGGCTGGAGCCCAAGAAGCCTTACATTCTTGCGCTCTCCACGAGGGCTGACGGTACTGGCGATCTTCAGCCTTTGGCGTCATTCATGACGAACCCGGCCGGCTCGGCAATCGTCAATGCCGTCGGCCCCATCAGACAGATCGTCCAGAGCAGAGAGAAGGCCGAGCGCCGCTATCTCGTCATTACCGCGGCAGGAGATAAAGGGTCCGGCGAAGTGGTCCAGATCGAAGCGAAGTAGATCTCTTCCGCCCGCCGCCTGTGATAGGGTGGCGGGCGAAAGCTCCTGAAGGTAAGCCTCATGAGTGACATTCTGCAGCTTGTCGAACCGATGATCCCGGCGCTCCGCCGCTACGCCCGTGGATTGCTGAAGGATGTAACGGCGGCCGACGATCTCGTTCAGGATTGCCTGGAGCGGGTTATTGCCCATTGGCATCATCGCCGAAACGACGATCCGCGCACCTGGATCTTTGCTATCCTTCACAATCTGGCGGTCAACCGGTTGAAACAGACCGCACGCCGTGGCGAACATCTGCCCTTTGAGAAGGTGGATGAAAGTGCCTTTGCCCGGCAACCGACACAGGAAGATAATCTGATGCGTCGCGATATTATTCAGGCGCTGGAGAAACTTCCCGAGGAGCAGCGCAGTGTCCTGTTGCTGGTATCGGTCGAGGATCTGTCCTATTCGCAGACAGCCGAAGTCCTGGCTATCCCGATCGGCACCGTCATGTCGCGCCTGTCGCGGGCGCGTGAGCGGCTACGGCAGATATTGGAGAACTCGGGGCAGACAACACAGGGGCCAGCCGCCCATCTTCGGAGAGTAAAATGAGCGTGAAACCGATCACCGAGGATGATCTTCACGGTTTTGTGGACGGCGCGCTGGATGAGGCGCGTGAAGCCGAAGTTTCCGTCTATCTTGAAACCCATCCCGAAATCGCCGCGCGAATTGACAGCTATGGCAGGCAGCGGCTTGATTTGCGGGCTGCGCTCAACTTTGTCGCGGAAGAACCAATCCCGAGCCGACTGAACATAAGCCACCTGCTGGAGGTGCCTAAGCAAGGCCGGCTGCCTTTCTGGCGTATGGCGGCCGCCG
>NZ_AJWE01000117.1:0-2453 GCF_000281145.1 Rhizobium sp. CF142
CGGCTTCATCTTCGGGTTCCAGTGCTTTCTACTGTGGCCGAAGTGGACACCTGTTTCGAGCAGCTGGCGCATCGTGAAATCGGGAAGTTTGGACGAGACATTGGTTGCTCCCGATCCGCGACGCTCGATCGCGTGAGAGGCCGGGTCCGAGGCGGCAGGCGCATGCCGTTCTCGACCAACTTCGATAACCGCGATCCACTGCTGCCAGAAGTATCGAGCAACGGAAGACATTTCATGGCTGGCGGCCAGCTTTTGCAGGATCTCAATGGCAAGCGCTGTCTGCCCACGGGCCAGTTTGGCAAATATTCCGGCGTCGATAGCCATGTTAAGACAGAACGACGCAACATCGGCCGGCAAGGAACGCGCCAGTCTGTCAAACTGCCATCTGTTTACGCGAATGGCGCCTTGATGTTCGATGATCGGATTCCAAAACGCGGCCAGCCCACGAAACTTTGCGGTGGATGTGAGTTTTCTGAGATCGGCCGCAGAGTCGGGAAGTGGCCTCCTTGCTGGAGGCGTCAGTAGAGCAATCGCGCTCTGATCGTTCCCGGTATATCGCGTAGCGCCTCAAGAATGTTGTCGGCTCTCTGGGACACGTCCTCGACTTCGATGACCACATAACCCGTATCGCCGTGGGTCTGTAGGAATTCGGCGACGATATTCAGCCCGCGTGATGAGAAGACCTCGTTCAACTGGATGAGCATGCCGGGGCGGTTTTCATGCACATGGATGAAGCGCGTACCGGTCGGGCGTTCAGGCAATTGAACCTGAGGAAAATTGACGGCGCCCATCGTTGAGCCGATGTCGGAATATTCGACCAGCTTTCTGGAAACTTCCCCGCCGATGCGCTCCTGGGCCTCTTCTGTCGAGCCGCCGATATGCGGTGTCAGAATGACATTGCTCAAGCCCTGCAGCGGGGTTTCGAAACGCTCCTTGTTCGATGCTGGCTCCTTGGGAAATACATCGACCGCCGCACCTGCCAGATGGCCTTCTTTTAAGACTTTCGCAAGCGCGTCGAGATCGACCACTGTCCCGCGGGAGTTGTTGATGAATATGGCGCCCTTCTTCATGCGGCGCAGTTCGGTTTCGGTGATCATATTGTATGTCGACGCGGTTTCTGGAACGTGCATCGTCACATAATCAGAGATTTCGAGAAGCTCGCCGAGCGAAGCCATCGATTCCGAATTACCCCGGCGCAGCCTGTCGGAGAGATCGAAATACCGCACCACCATGCCCATGCTTTCCGCAAGTGCACTTAGCTGCGAGCCGATATTGCCGTAGCCGACGATGCCGAGGGTTTTTCCGCGGACTTCGCGGCTGCCGACAGCGGATTTCTCCCATCCGCCCTGATGCGCCGACGCCGAGCGTGGGAAGATTTGCCGCGTCAGCATGATAATCTCGCCAATCACAAGCTCGGCCACCGAGCGCGTGTTCGAATAAGGCGCGTTAAACACCGGAATTCCGCGGCGGCGTGCCGCTTCCAAATCCACCTGGTTCGTGCCGACGGAAAAACAGCCGACGGCAATCAGCTTCTTGGCGGATTCAAAAATCTCGTCTGTCAGCTGCGTTCGGGAACGAATGCCGATGATATGTGCATCGGCGATATGGCTTTTCAGATCCTTGTCATCAAGCGCTTTCGGCAGATGCACGAGGTTGGTGTATCCGCAAGACGAAAAATAGTCCACGGCGCTCTGGCTGATGCCTTCAAGCAGAAGCACGGAAATTCGGTCACGCGGGAGGGAAAGTTGGAGAGGCATAGTGAGACTTTCGTTTTCCGAATTTAGAGGAGAAGATGTCGTCTGTAGGCCATATTGGCGCGATAACATCGCTTTGCGACCATCCGACAAACAGTGCAAGCACAAATCCCGATATTCTCTGCTTCCATTGAAGGAGCCTCGGCGATCGATCCCGAATTGCGCTAGCCAACCCCGCGACGTCTGCAAGCGGCTTGCTCGCGCCCTTCAACATGATGTTGCCGACGCTGGTGTTTCACCTCCGGCTCACGTCATACGGCTCGAACGACCGTAGTTGGCGCACTCATGACGTTGGCGGACCTCTCGAAAGCAGAATCAACGGTTCACATCCATTCAAGACGAACGATGCGCACAGAGGCTGCGCCGCTCAGGTGCGGGCAAATTCCAGCAGCGGCGCGATATCATGGTTGTCGGCTGTGCGAAGGACTGTAACGTAGCGAGCGCGCAGTTCGCCGACATCAGCCAGAGTCCCGCCGCCCCAACTGAAACGCTCGCCGCCAAGGTGTTCGATCAGAAGATCGGCCGCCAAACGAGCGTGACGACCGTTTCCGTTTGGAAACGGGTGGATCGCGACCAGGCGATGATGGAATCTGATCGCAATTTCATCCGGCGGAAATGTCTGGTGCTCAACCCAATAGCGGACGTCGCCTAATAGGCTCGCGAGTTCCACCCCGATGCGGTAGGCTTGGACGCCGATGT